>CAZTCG010000150.1:4599-5445 GCA_964612005.1 uncultured Flavobacteriaceae bacterium
CTTTGATGTTATACTTCCCAAAGGCATACCTTTTAAAGGTCAGGTTTTGAATCAAATTGCTGCTAAGTTTTTAAAAGCTACCGAAGATATTGTTCCCAACTGGTTAATCACTTCACCTGATCCTGTTGTGAGTATTGGTAAAATGTGTAAGCCATTTAAAGTAGAAATGGTGATTCGTGGCTACCTTGCAGGGCATGCTGCAAGAACTTATAATGCTGGTTTAAGAGTGTTATGCGGCGTCACTTTACCCGAAGGATTAAAGGAAAATGATAGATTGCCTGAACCTATAATAACACCAACTACAAAAGCAGATGAGGGACACGATGAAGATATTTCTAGAGAAGAGATATTAAGTCGTAATATAGTTAGCGAAGAACATTATATTCAATTGGAAAACTACACGCGCGCTTTGTATCAGCGTGGATGCGAAATTGCAGAGCAACAAGGCTTGTTATTGGTAGATACCAAATATGAATTTGGATTGTTTGAAGGTAAAGTAATTTTAATGGATGAAATTCATACACCTGATTCATCACGCTATTTTTATAAAGAAGGTTACGAAGAGCGCCAGAAAAAAGGCGAAGAACAAAAACAATTGAGTAAAGAATTTGTAAGAAGATGGCTGATTGAAAATGGATTTCAAGGCAAAGAAGGGCAAACTGTGCCTGAAATGCATGAGCAATGGATAAACGAAATATCCGAACGTTATATTGAGTTGTATGAGAAAGTAACCGGTGAAAAATTTATCAAACATTCAAGTAACGATATTGGAAATCGGATTGAACAAAACGTAACTCGTGCTTTAGAAATGTTAACATAGTTCATGAGTTTTATTTCACTCTTTTT
>CAZTCG010000151.1:0-5444 GCA_964612005.1 uncultured Flavobacteriaceae bacterium
ATTGAAAAAATCACAACAAAAAAATTAGAAGGAATAAAAATTGCAATAGATCCTGGTCACATTGCAGGAAACCATGAAATGGCATTTATTGAAGGTAAAAATCTAAAATTCACTAAAAAAAATTACCCTCAACTAAAACAAGACAGCATATTAATTGCAGAAGGGATTTTAACCTATGCTACCGCACAAATTTTAAAAGCACAATTGGAAAATGAGGGCGCAGAAGTTTTTTTAACACGCAACGAGAATTTAAGTGCTTTTGGAATTAGCTATGATGAATGGCTGATAAAGAAAAAAAACAAATACCTCGATTCATTATTTGCAAGTGCTAAAATTAGTTTATCAAAAAAGGAGTCGTTAAAGAAAAAAAATAAAAAAGAATTTTTTTATGATTTTTTTAAAGATATAGATTTAGTAAAACGCGCAGAGCTGATTAATAAATTTAGTCCGGATGCATGTATCATCATACATTACAATGTAGATGAGAAAAATCACAATTGGGAAAAACCTACGACCAAGAATTTCTGCATGGCTTTTATACCAGGGGCATTTGATACAAAGGTTTTACAAACAGATGTTTCAAGAACAAATTTTTTAAGATTATTAGTAAGTAATCATTTATCACTTTCCGAAAAGTTATCATCGCTAACGGTAAATGAATTTCATAAAAAACTAACTATTCCAATCGCTACAAAAAAGGATGCAGATTATCTCTTAAACAATTGCAAATATGCCTCAAAAGAAGGAGTTTATTGCAGAAATCTTGCGCTCTGTCGGCTTATTCAATCGCCATTGGTTTATGGTGAATGTTTGTATCAAGACAACCAAAATGAGTATGAAACACTTAGTAAAACTGATAAAATTTATTTTGGTGTAAAAACCAATGAACGAGTAAAACAGGTTGCCGATGCTTATTATGAAGCCATACTAAATTATTTTAATGAATAATTATCTCATTTTTTCATTTTATCTCTACGTTTTGATTGTATCTTCGCACTAAAAAAATGCTCGAAAATAAATCAAGAACTGAACTTTCTTCGCTTGGCGAATTTGGATTAATAGAACACTTAACCCAACATGTTGAACTTGTAAATTCATCAACAATTAAAGGCATTGGCGATGATGCTGCTGTTTTGAATCATGGGGAATGTTGTTCTGTTGTAACCACAGATATGCTGATTGAAGGAGTGCATTTTGATTTAAGTTATGTACCATTAAAACACTTGGGCTACAAAGCTGTAATTGTAAACCTTTCAGATGTGTGTGCCATGAATGCACAACCCAAACAAATTACCGTGAGCATTGCCGTAAGCAGCAGGTTTTCTCTAGAGGCATTGGAAGAATTATACATGGGCATAAAAGCAGCATGTGCCAATTATAAAGTGGATTTGATTGGTGGTGATACATGCAGTTCACGTTCTGGTTTAGTAATTAGTATTACTGCAATCGGCGAAGCAAATAAAGAAGATATTGTTTACCGTAATGGCGCAAAAGAAAAAGATCTTATTTGTGTAAGCGGTGATTTAGGCGGGGCATACATGGGATTACAATTATTGGAACGCGAAAAAAGTGTGTTCAAAGAAAATCCAAATTTACAACCCGATTTAGAAGGAAACGATTATATTTTGGAACGTCAATTAAAACCGGAAGCAAGAATTGATATCCCAATCATCCTAAACAATTTGGGAGTTAAACCAACCTCCATGATTGATATCAGCGACGGACTTGCATCCGAATTGTTTCATTTGTGTAAACAATCGGGAACAGGTTGCCAATTGTTCGAAGAAAAAATACCAATCGATCCAATGACGCACGAGCGTGCGCGCGAATTCAATTTAGATCCTACGGTTTGTGCATTAAGTGGTGGCGAAGATTATGAATTGCTCTTTACCATTCCGTTAAGTGATTATGATAAAGTTGCCAATAACCCTGATATTACGGTAATAGGACACATGACGCATAAAGATTCAGGACTGAATTTAGTAACCAAAAACGGATTATCAGCACCGCTAAAAGCGCAAGGTTGGGATGCGTTTAAATAAATTTATTTTGCTCCCAAAACAATAAATGGGATAAGCATTTCTTCCAATGAAATTCCTCCGTGCTGAAACGTGTTTCTGTAATAATTTACATAATAATTAAAGTTGTTGGGGTAGGCGAAAAACTTTGTTTCTCTTGCGAAAACATAAACTGAGCTTACATGTTGCTTAGGCAAAAAAGCATCCTGTGGATTTTTAATTTCAAAAACTTCTTTAGGATTATAACTTAACGTTTTCCCTGTTTTGTACCTTAAATTAGTGGTAATGTTTTTTTCTCCAATAACTTTAATAGCATCTTTTACGTGCACCGTTCCATGATCTGTTGCTATAATTAGTTTTCCTTTTTTAGCAGCAATTTGTTTTACCATATCCAGTAAAGGAGAATGTTCAAACCACGAACGGGTAATAGAACGATAGGCAGGTTCATCATCTGCTAATTCTCTAATTACTTCCATATCAGTTCTTGCATGCGAAAGCATATCAACGAAATTGTAAACAATTACGTTAAGTTTGTTTTGCATCAAATTCGATATGTTATCGGCTAGTTTTTTTCCAGCTGCATGATTAGTAATTTTATTGTAAGAAAATTTTATGTTTTTACCCAAACGTTTTAATTGTTCGTTCAACAAATCTTGCTCATGTAAATTTTTTCCTCCTTCTTCTTCATCATTCAGCCACCAATTTGGATATTTCTTTTCAATTTCACTTGGTAACAATCCTGCAAAAAAAGCGTTTCGTGCATACTGCGTTGCAGTTGGTAAAATACTACACACTATTTCTTCATTTTCTACATTAAAATAATCTGAAATAATGGGTTCAATAATTTTCCACTGATCAAAACGTAAATTATCAATCAACATTAAAAATACAGGAGCATTGCCTTCTAAATGACCTGCTATTTTATTTTTAAATAACGTGTGCGACATTGTAGGCGCATCATTTCCTTTTAACCAAGCAATGTAATTTTTTTCAATGAATTTACAGAACTGAGCATTAGCATCTGTTTTCTGCATATTTAAAACATCAAGCATACTTTTATCTTGAGATTTATCAATTTCTAAATCCCAATAAATAACTTTTTTATACAACTCCGTCCATTCTTTAAAAGATAGCTTATCATTCATACTCATTCCAATCTGCTGAAAATCTTTTCGGTATTCGGTATTGGTTTTTTCACTAATGAGTTTTTTATTTTGTAAAGTTTTTTTAAGAGAAAGTAAAATCTGGTTTGGATTAACCGGTTTAATCAAATAGTCAGCAATTTTAGACCCGATTGCATCTTCCATAATGTGTTCTTCTTCACTTTTAGTAATCATAATTACCGGAAGATTTGGCTTTATTGTTTTTAATCTTAAAAGTGTTTCCAATCCACTTAACCCCGGCATGTTTTCGTCAAGCAAAACTGCGTCAACATTTTTGTCTTTAATAATATCAAGCACTTCGTCGCCACTTGTTGCTGTTGTTACCTGATATCCTTTTTCATTTAAAAATAATATATGTGGTTTCAATAAATCAATTTCATCATCAGCCCAAACCAATTGTATTTTTTCCATATTTGTAATTTAGATTTTCAAAAGTAATAATACCTTATTCGAAGATACGTTAAAATAACTTAAAGCTTAACTACTACATTTACTAACAACGTTTATTTTATAATTCATTAAAACAACAATTAAAGTGAAGAGAATTAATTCATAAACTTGTTTAGAAATTTAAAATCATGGAAGATACCAATCAGCAAAACCAGCAAAATAAAGAAGAAAAAAAGAGAGGTGGAATTTTACCCTGGATATTATTTGGTGCATCAGTAGTTGTGAATATTTTGCTTTTTGTAAAATATAAAAATGAGGTAAAGCAAACCACCGAACAAAAAGAGATAATTAAAACGGTTTTTGTAGATCGTGATAATATTAAAAGTGACTTAGTGAAGTTAAAAGATGAATATGCCAATCTTCAAACAAACGATAAAAAATTGCAAGCAGAAATTGAAGAGAGAAAAGCTCAAATTGAAAGTTTATTGAAAGAAGCTGAAAAACATAAAAACGATGCCTACTACATTGCGAAGCTGAAAAAAGAAACAGAAACGTTAAGGGCAATCATGAAAGGGTATGTTCGTACCATCGATTCTTTAAACACACTTAATCAGAAATTAATTGTAGAAAAAAACACCATTTCAGGTGAATTGAATAAGGAAAAAGATAAATCAACACAGCTTAATAAGGATAAACAGGCCTTACAAGCTACAGTTGAAAAAGGATCTATATTAACTTGTTTTAATATTGCAGCTACTGCAATTAATGTTAAGTCGGGTGGAAAAAAACAAGTTACAACTTCAAAAGCAAAACGAACTGATAAAATAAAAGTAACCTATAGTTTAGGTGAAAATAAAATTGCTCGCAGCGGACCAAAAGATGTTTTCGTGAGAATACTTACTCCAGATGGGAAAGAAATGGCAAAAAGCTACGACGACAATTACCGATTTATTTTTAATAATTCGGCGGGTTATTATGCCGGTAAAACAAACATTAATTACAATAATTCTGAAGTAGGTGTAGTTACTGTATGTGAAGGAAGTGAGCCGTTTTTACCCGGAAAATACATTATTGAAATTACTGCGGATGGAGCTGTAATTGGTCAAAGTGCACTTACTCTTGATTAATAATACTTAATCTAACATGAGAGCTATTTATTCAGTAATGTTATTAATTGGCTCTAATGTATTTATGACGTTCGCTTGGTATGGTCATTTACGATTTAAGGAATTTAAATTTTTTGAAAACAAAGGTTTACTCTTCTTTATACTAGTCAGCTGGGCAATTGCTTTTTTTGAATACTGTCTTCAGGTGCCTGCTAATAGAATTGGCCATTTAAGCAATGGGGGTCCATTCAACTTGGTGCAATTAAAAATTATACAAGAAGTAATTTCACTTTTAGTGTTTTTAGTTTTCACTCTTATTATTTTTAAAAACGAAGAAATTAAATGGAATCATTTGGCTGCTATTTGTTGTATAATTGCTGCGGTTTACTTTGTGTTTAAAAAATAAATGAGCAAACTACTTTCTATATCAGATTACGTTAACGGAATTACTTCCGGCAATATTTCGGTATTAAGCAAAGCCATTACACTTATTGAATCCAGAAAGCAAGAACATCAAGAATTAGCATCACAACTAATTGAAACTATATTGCCGTTTTCTGGCAAGTCCATGCGTATTGGAATCACCGGAGTTCCTGGAGTTGGTAAAAGTACATTCATAGATGCATTTGGAATTCATTTGATTAATGAACATAAAAAAGTAGCCGTATTAGCTATTGACCCAAGCAGCAGCATTAGCAAAGGCAGCATTTTAGGTGATAAAACCAGAATGGAAAATTTATCCGTTCATCCGAAAGCGTTTATTCGTC
>CAZTCG010000152.1:0-5347 GCA_964612005.1 uncultured Flavobacteriaceae bacterium
AGTCGGGCTACATGTATCCCAAAACTGTGCTCGCTGCCACCCTCAGCCAGTTTACGGAGAAAAATAATTTTATTGTTTTGTTCTTTTACGCTTACATTAAAGTTTTTTATCCTGCTGAAATGATTCGCCATTTCGTTCAGCTCGTGGTAATGGGTTGCAAATAATGTTTTTGCTTTGTTCTTTGGATGCTGATGAATATATTCGGCTATTGCCCAAGCTATAGAGATGCCATCATAGGTTGAGGTTCCTCTTCCGATTTCATCAAGCAATACTAAACTTCGGTTACTTAAATTATTAACGATGCTTGCGGTTTCATTCATCTCCACCATAAAGGTTGATTCGCCGGAAGAAATATTATCGCTTGCGCCAACACGCGTGAATATTTTATCAATGATGCCGATTTCAGCCGATTGCGCAGGAACAAAACAACCCATTTGTGCGAGCAATACAATTAATGCCGTTTGCCTCAGCAAAGCTGATTTACCCGACATGTTTGGGCCGGTAATCATCATCAACTGCTGTGTATCGTTATCCAGATAAACAGAATTGGAAACATACTCTTCGCCCAATGGCAATTGTTTTTCAATTACCGGGTGACGGCCTTCTTTGATGTTGATGGCATAACCGTCGTTTAACACTGGCTTTGCGTAGTTGTTGCTTTTTGCTAAAAACGAAAAAGACAATAAGCAATCGAGGTAAGCAATAACACTTGCGTTCTGCTGAACAGGTAAAATAAATTCAGCCATGTCTTTTACCAACTCTTCATACAAACGAAGTTCTATGGCCGCAATTTTTTCTTCAGCACCTAAAATTTTTTCTTCGTAATTTTTTAATTCAGGCGTAATGTAGCGTTCGGCATTGGTGAGTGTTTGCTTACGTATCCATTCATTCGGCACTTTATCTTTATGTGCATGCGTAACTTCCAGGTAATAGCCAAACACATTATTGAATGCCACTTTCAAGGAAGGTATTCCAGTTTTTTCGCTTTCACGTTGTTGCAGTTCGAGTAAATAATTTTTTCCTGAACCTAATATTCCTCTTAGTTCATCCAACTCAACGTTCACTCCATCACCAATCACATTTCCTTTTGAAACATTAACCGGCGCATCTTCTTTTATTTCTTTTTCAAGTCGATCGCGAAGCGACTCACAGGCATTTAATTTTTTTGAAAATGCAATCAATGTATCGTTATCGCTTTCGTGAATCAATGTTTTTATTTCATCAATTAAATGGAGTGAGCGTTTCAATTGAACCAATTCACGCGGGTTTACCCTGCCAGCAGCCACCTTTGATATCAAGCGTTCCAAATCACCAATGAGTGAAATTTTAGTTTTTAAACTTTCGCTCATGCCTGTGTGTTGAATAAAAAATTCAACACCCGATAGGCGTTCATTTATCTGTTGTATATCTTTTAACGGAAGTGCCAGCCATCTTTTCAGTAAACGAGAACCCATTGGTGAAACGGTTTGGTCGATGATGTCTACCAAACATTTTCCGTTTTCGTGATTGGACCGAAACAATTCCAAGTTGCGAATAGTGAAGCGATCGAGCCACACGTATTTTTCTTCTTCAATACGCGATACAGATGAGATGTGTTTTATTTTATCGTGCTTGGTTTCATTTAAATAAAATAACACCGCTCCACAAGAAGCGATGGCATCTTTTAGTTCTTCAATGCCAAAGCCTTTTAGGGAATTGGTATTAAAATGTTTATTGAGTTGCTCATAGCCATAATCGTAAGTAAATGCCCAGTCGTCAAGCCCAAAGGAATAAAATTTTTCACCAATTAATTCCTGTAACATGCCCCGCTTATTTTTCTGAACCAGAATTTCATTGGGCTGGAAATTTTGAATTAATTTTTCAATATAATTCAAAGGCCCTTCTGCCACTAAAAATTCTCCGGTTGAAATATCTAAAAAAGAAATGCCTGCTTTTTCATTTACAAAATGAATAGAAGCCAAAAAATTATTCGAACGGTTTTCTAAAACTTTATCATTGAATGAAAGTCCAGGAGTAACTAATTCTGTAACCCCTCTTTTCACAATGGTTTTGGTCATTTTAGGATCCTCCAGCTGATCACATACTGCCACACGATAACCCGCTCTCACTAACTTAGGCAAATAAGCATCCAATGAATGATGAGGAAAACCTGCGAGTTCAATGTATGCAGCTGCACCGTTTGCTCTTCGTGTTAAAACAATCCCTAAAATGCTCGATGCCCTGACGGCATCTTCTCCAAAGGTTTCGTAAAAATCTCCAACTCGGAACAACAAAATCGCATCCGGATATTTGGACTTAATTTCATTGTATTGTTTCATCAAGGGAGTTTCCTTGTCTGACTTATTTTTTGTGCGTTCAGCCATAGAACCTTAAAAATACTAAGGGAAAATAAAATTCGATAAATTTAGATTTGCAGAGTTGTTAACAGAAAAATAAGCAGGAGATGAATTTATTTTAAAATGATTTAATTTTTATGGTATTTTAATTTTATTATATTTATCAATCAAATATTAATTAAAATGAAAAAAATAATTACGATTATTTCTTTAGTAGCTAGCAATTTTCTTTTAGCACAAATCCCAAATAGTGGAATGGAATCATGGGGTACAGCTGGTTTTTTTGAGCCTGAAGGCCCTTTAAGTTATGTTAGCGCAAATGTTTTTGCATCACCTTTAGTGAGTGCATCTAATCCTGTTTCAGTATCAAAAGGAACCGGAGCTGACGCTTATGCAGGCTCGTTTTCTGCAAAAATTACGACAGTAAAATTAGTTTCAAATCCTGCGACAGGTACAATACCTGATACCGTTGGAATTTTATTATTGGGAACTGTTTCATTAGCATCTACACCACCTTTAAAATCAGGTACTTCATGGACTCAGCGTCTAACCTCTATCAACTTTCATTACAAATATGCGCCCGTAGGAAATGATAACGGAGCGATGATGGCTTATTTAACCAAATGGAATGGCGTAAGTAGAGATACAATAGCAACTGCAGCTTATCCTATAACCTCAGCTGCAAGTTCATTTACATTAGCTAATGGTCCGTTTGTTTACAATACTTCATTCCCAACAAATGCAACACCTGATTCGTTGCACGTATACTTTTTGTCAAGCGCACGCCCATGGTTAAATTCATCATTAGTGCCTAATCCGGCAAAAATAGGAAGTACTTTATGGATAGATGAAGCTGCAGCAATTGGCTTATCAGAAAAATACAACTTAACTACAAAAGTGAGTGTTTATCCAAATCCTGCTTCTGATTACATTCAATTTAAATCTGAAAATAATGAAGCAAAATTTGTTGAAATTCTTGATTTAAGCGGTAAGTTATTATTAAGTGATGAATTTAAAAATAAAAGTATTTTATTTTCAACTGAAAAATTAAATAACGGTTTGTATGTGTATTTAATTAAAGATAAAAACAAAGGTTTAATTTCTGAAGGAAAAGTAGAAATAGTTAAATAATACGTTTTCCATTTCATATTACTAAAAGCTGCTTTATTAGGCAGCTTTTTTTTCGGGCAGATTTTCTTAAAGACTAATGAATACCAACAAAAAACCCCGACAGAAGGCCGGGGTTTTTATTTAAAGTAATATTTATAAATTAATATCTGTAAGCGTCATTTTTATATGGTCCTTCAACCTTAACTCCAATGTAATCAGCTTGCTCATTATTTAAAACATCTAACTCAACACCAATTTTAGATAAATGTAATCTTGCTACTTTCTCATCTAAATGTTTTGGCAATACATATACTTTTTTCTCATAAGCAGCAGTATTAGTCCATAATTCCAATTGAGCTAACGTTTGGTTAGTAAATGAATTACTCATTACAAAACTAGGATGACCTGTAGCGCAACCTAAGTTAACTAAACGACCTTCAGCTAGAACGATGATGTCTTTACCATTAATGGTATATTTATCAACTTGTGGTTTGATAATGTCTTTAGTATTACCAAAGTTTTTATTTAACCAAGCCATATCAATTTCAGTATCGAAATGCCCAATATTACAAACGATTGCATTGTGTTTCATCATTTCGAAATGACGACCAACAATGATGTCTTTATTTCCTGTTGTAGTAACTAAAATGTCAGCAATTTTTGCAGCATTATCCATTTTCATTACTTGGTAACCATCCATCGCAGCTTGTAAAGCACAAATCGGATCGATTTCTGTTACAATAACACGAACACCTTGTGAAGATAAAGATTGCGCAGATCCTTTACCAACATCACCATATCCTGCAACAACAGCTACCTTACCAGCTAACATCACATCAGTTGCTCTACGAATAGCATCAACTAATGATTCACGGCAACCGTATTTATTATCAAATTTTGATTTAGTAACTGAATCGTTAATGTTGATAGCTGGAACCATTAAAGTTCCGTTTTTCATTCTTTCATGTAAACGATGAACACCTGTTGTAGTTTCTTCTGATAAACCTTTGATTCCTGCCGCTAACTCTGGGTATTTATCAAAAACCATATTGGTTAAATCTCCACCATCATCTAAAATCATATTTAATGGCTTACGATCTTCTCCAAACCATAAAGTTTGTTCAATACACCAATCAAATTCTTCAGCAGTCATGCCCTTCCAAGCATATACTTGAATTCCTGCAGCAGCTATAGCAGCAGCAGCGTGATCTTGTGTAGAGAAAATATTACATGATGACCAAGTAACCTCAGCACCAAGTTCTGTTAACGTTTCAATTAAAACTGCTGTTTGAATAGTCATGTGTAAACAACCAGCAATACGTGCACCTTTCAATGGTTTGCTAGGACCGTACTCTTTACGAAGAGACATTAATCCAGGCATTTCTTCCTCTGCCAATTTAATTTCTTTTCTTCCCCACTCTGCTAAAGAGATGTCTTTTACTTTGTACTTGATGTACTTGTCTGTTGCCACTGCGCTCATTTTTTAGGTTTTAAATTAATTTAGAATTTATACGTCTTAATAAATCGAGTGCAAAATTAGGGTATTCTTCTTTAATTTACAAGAGCTATTTCTAATCTATTCGCTTAATTTTAAATTGTTTACAGATTAAAGTGTTGCTTTTAAATACTTAAACAGTGTGCCTTCATTAAAACTCAAACGTAAAGCCTATAGATGGAGTAACATTTTTACTATTGTTCTCTAAAATTACAGGAATTCCGTTTGCTCCGTCAATTCGTAGAGGGTTGCCATCAGTTGTTTCAAATCCTGTATTATCGGCATTACGTTTAAACGTATAATACGGTGCCGATTGTTGTGAAATCATCAACACATTTTGAAAATCGATAAATAAATTCAAGCTTGTTTTTTTGTAGTTAATGTTTTTATCCAAACGAAAATCCAA
>CAZTCG010000153.1:0-5289 GCA_964612005.1 uncultured Flavobacteriaceae bacterium
ATTTTTAGATTCGTAATTTTTAGCTATATAACTTATTTCTTTTGAAGATAATTCAAAAGCTGAAGTGATAACATTAGTTATTTTTTTATTGTCAATTGATTTTAAAATTCCAAATGCAATAACAGGAAGCGCTATTATAGCAGCTATCTTCAAGTATTTTTTTCCTTGCTGATAGGTGTTTTTTTCAGTTTTGTCTTTTGATCTTGTTAATTCTATAATGCCTTCTTGAATATCGTTATTAAGAGCGATTGCTTTAATAGGATATAATCCATAAGATTCTATTAAAAAATTTACATCAATACGTGGTTCAAACTGAATGGTTTGATCTGAATTTAAACTAAAAACACCAATACCTGAAAGCTCTAATCGTTTCAATTCATTGAGTTGTTGATTCCAACTTGAAACTGTATTTTTTATGAAAGTTGAAGCAAAATCATAAGTGGTTTTTTCAGTATTCATTACATGATTGATAAGTAAACCATCATTATTAATCAAGTTTTTATTAAAAGAAATACTTTTAGATGGAGGACTGAAAACAACTAGTTTTTCATCAAAAACTGATGATTCCATTCTGGAAACAAAACCACCAAAATCAGGAATGATGACACATTCATGACTGTATAGTAATTCAGGGATATGTTTTTCTAATGAGAGGTTCATTTCCGAACTCGAATTTACAAAATTAAAAAGAAACTAATGGTTAATTTTTAGAAGTAATTGATAATTCCTTGAAAATAAATTAAATCGGATTAAAAGAAATTATTGCTTAACTCCATCTTTGTATTCAGCTCTAGAGATTTCAACTCCGTTTTTATCATAAAAAATCCATGTTCCATGAGGTACACTTCCTGACTTCACGTGTGATTGTCCTTTTACATTTTCGCGTTTTATTACTTTGTAATTACATTCGCTTTGCAAGGTGTTATTAGAGTTATAGGTAATTGATTTTCCGCTCAAATCGCCTTTTTTAAAATTTTGAATTTTATATATACCACCTGTTTCATAGTAATAGGTCCATTTACCATGTTGCTTTCCTCTTCTGTAATTCCCATCAGTATCTACAAAACTATTTTCTGTCCATTGTATCCATTTACCATGTTTAATTCCAAGTACATAATTTGATATTTCACGTGGCTTTCCATTTTTCTCATGCCAATATTCCCATTTTCCATTTCGTTTTCCGTCTTTGTATTTTCCTTTATAATTCTCTTTTCCATTCGCAAACCATCCTTGCCATTCTCCTTCCATTTTACCTGAATTAAAATTTCCTTTATCTTTTAATTGCCCAGAACTAAACCAAGCGTTCCACTCTCCGTTTTCTTTTCCGTTTACATAATTTCCTTCTTGTAACTTTTTTCCGTTTTCAAACCAGGTTGTCCAGTTGCCTTCTTTTAATCCGTTTTCATAATTTCCTTCTCTTAATTTTTCTCCTGTTTCGTACCAAAATTCCCATTTCCCATTTTCTTTATCGTTAGTATAACTTCCTTTACTTTCTGGCTTTTCGTTCAAGTAATAGTAGGTCCAGATTCCATTTCTTTTTCCATTCTCAAAATCTCCTTCCATTTCTTTTTTTCCGGTTTCTCTATAAAAAATCCAATGCCCTGTTTTTTCATCGCTTACATAGTTACCTGTACTGCTGTAACTTTTGTTTTCAAAAAAAGAGAGGTATCTGCCATTTTTTTTATTGTTCTTGTAAGTTACCTGGTAATCGAGGTTTCCGTTTGGGTGAAAAAAATACCAATCGCCGTTTTGAACTCCATTTTCATACTTACCTTTTGCTTTTATTTTGCCATCATTGTAGGTAAGCAGTAATTCACCATTACCATTTTTAATTAGCTGATTCCCTTTTTCATTCCACACATTCATTAATAAAATGGTTACTGAATCTTTATATTCTTTTTCGGATTTTGCTTTTCCGTCTTCATAAAATTCTTTCCAGATTTCGCACTTGTAATTTTTGCAATAATTTCCTTGTTCGGCTATTTGTCCGTTTTTATAATAGGAAATAAATGACCCTTCCTGAATATTATCTTTAAAAACAGCTTCCGTTTCTTTTTTTCCATTTTCAAAATAATACATCCACACACCATCTCTTTTCCCTTTTTTAAACGATTCTTGCCCTTTTATATTTCCGTTTTCATGCCAAGAAGTCCAAACACTATCCGGACGGTCTAAATCAAAAAGGGTTTGCTGAGCAGGTTTCCCTGTTTTGTAATAATAGGTATTACGCCCATTTTTAATGCCTTTTGTAAACGTTTCTTCTGCTTTTAACTTGCCATCTTCATAAAAGTATTTCCAAATACTGTCTCTCTTACCGTAGCTATTCCAACCAATTTTTGAAATTTTTCCATTTTTGAAATAGGTTGTAATTTTTCCATGTGAGATTCCTTTTACAAAGTGCTCCTCGCTTTTTATCTGTTTTTTATCCTCGTCATAGTATTCATATTTGGGTTGTGATAAAATAGAAAGATGTATAATAATGAAAAAAACCGACAGTAAAGTAGTTGTTTTGAATGTGTTTTCTTGTTTGATAATGATCATGATATGGCTTGAAATTTTAAACCTGAAAGCATACAAAATTAGATCTATAATTCATATTTAATGAGTTGGTTACGTATAATTTCAAACAATCAAATGTAAATTGTTTTTTTGGTGATGCATTATCGTATTTTAATGTATATTTGCCCTCGTTAAAAAAATAATTCAATGAATTTTCCTGATAATTTAAAGTACACTAAAGATCACGAATGGGTTCGTGTAGAAGGTTCAGAAGCCGTTATTGGCATTACTGATTTTGCTCAGAAAGAGTTGGGCGATATTGTTTATGTTGATGTAACCACACTAAACGAAACAGTTGATCGTGAAGCTATTTTTGGGTCGGTTGAAGCAGTAAAAACAGTATCGGATTTATTTATGCCGATAAGTGGCAAAGTGCTAGAAATAAACTCAAAAATTGATGGTAATCCTGAATTAGTAAATTCAGATCCTTATGGAGATGGTTGGATGATTCGTTGCACCATTGATAACGCTGCAGATTTAGATTCTTTATTATCTGTTGAAGATTATAAAGCATTGATTGGAGCATAATTTTATAACTTAAAAATTTAATTAAACATGTCATTAGTAGGAAAAAAAGCGCCTTCATTCAAGGCATCAGCCGTAGTTAACGGCGGAGAAATCGTAAACGATTTTTCATTGGAACAATATGTTGGAAAAAAGTATGTTATCTTTTTCTTTTATCCTAAAGATTTCACATTCGTTTGTCCAACTGAATTACATGCATTTCAAGAGAAATTAGCTGAGTTTGAAAAACGCAATGTAGCAGTTGTAGGTTGTTCAACCGATACTGAACAAAGTCACTGGGGCTGGTTACAAGTACCAAAAGCTCAAGGTGGAATAAAAGGTGTTACTTACCCAATTGTTGCTGATACTACCAAAACAATTACAAGCAATTACGATGCTATGTTTGGAGATTACGATGTAAACGAAGATGGAGAACTAGTTGCTGATGGCCCAATGATTGCTTTCCGTGCATTGTTTTTAATTGATAAAGCAGGAAAAATTCGCCATCAGTTAATTAACGATTTACCTTTAGGAAGAAATGTTGATGAAGCTATTCGTATGGTGGATGCTTTACAATTTAATGAAGAGAATGGAGAAGTTTGCCCTGCAAATTGGGTAAAAGGAAGCGAAGGTATGAAAGCAGATCACAAAGGTGTTGCGGAATACTTAGCAAAACACTAATTAATTTTTTGAATTGATTTTTAAAAGGCAACCAATCGGTTGCCTTTTTTAATTCCTAAAATCTGGAGTTTACTGAAAAGATGGTGTGAATTTTCTTTTTGGTGTCAGTAATAACTACAAATTGTTTATTATAATCTTTATGAACCAAATCAAATCGAAACATTACATAAGGAGATTCCCCGTCCCAACCATCCCATGTTATATATTGAAAATAAACATTAGAACCAGCTAGCGTCATTAAATCGTCTCTTACATAGTTAATCATAGTATCTTTTTTTGTTTTTTGAGGGTTTAAACAACTTAATGATTGCACCTCCTCAGCAGAGTTTATTGTGAGATAACTTATAAATTTATCTACATTTTTTTTAGTAATTTTTGTTTTAGTAAAATCATCAATTACTTCTTGGCAAAAAGTGGTCATCGATTGAAACAACGAGTCCGTCATTACTTCATGCATTGTTTTATTTGACTTTTTTTGCGAAAAACCAGTTAATGTTATTAATAGTAAACTGGTAAAAATTATTTTAAACTTCATATCAGTTGTTTTACTGATAACGCAGATTTTTTAAAGGCATTACATTGCAATTATTTTTTTAAAATTTAATTAGGGTTCACTAAAAAAGTATTATTTATCTTCTACTTTTTTACTTGATAACGGGCAAATGTGCTGTGCAAATTTGAGCCAGGTTGTGTGTGAGCAGTAGCAAAAAAAATCAAAAACAAACCATCATACTCGTTCGTTAATTTTTAATTACGGTAAGTCATTACCATCTACTCTAAAAATAAATTCATACGAATCAGTAACGCGTTTGTTGGTTGCTATTGCAGGCCTAAAATAAAATTAATGATGTAAAGCTATTAAATGTTTTACTGTAACTAACTTAAATTATTTTTAGCCCCAATCTCAGGACGAGAGACCCAAAATAAAAAAGGCTGCTCGGTTAGAGCAGCCTTTTTGCTTAAATGATTAAGATAATCAATTATTTGTTGATTACAATTCTTTTTGCAGTTGATTTTCCGCCATTGTTGATTTTAACAATGTACGAACCAGCAGCTAAGTTAGAAAGGTCAACAGTGTTGTTACCTTTAACTACTTTAGAAGTATAAACGTTTTCACCAATGATGCTGTAAACTTCCATTGAAGCTTCGTTTTCAGCAACTTTTACAGTGAATACACCATTACTTGGGTTAGGGTAAATAGAAATTGCATCGGCAGAAACAGTTTCTTTAACACCAACAGTTGGTACTTTGAAGATAGAAATATCATCTAAACGTACATTCATTTGGTTAGTTGAAGAAATAACAGTACCTCTTCCTGAGATAGAGAAATATCTTGTTTCAGATGCTGTAGCAGTATATTCTATAGAATCTTTTAACCATGTAGCATAAGTTGTAATTGCAGAATATGGTTTTAATTCAGTTGTCATTCCAGCTTCTGATGATTCAGTTCCTGTATAAACTGCTGTTTCTCCATTTGCAGTTGTAGCAGTTCCATTTGTTCTTCTCCAATAAACGATTCTGTATGTTTCACCTTGAACTACATCC
>CAZTCG010000154.1:0-1868 GCA_964612005.1 uncultured Flavobacteriaceae bacterium
ATAGATCCGAAACCGGGTAGATTAAAGAAAACTTTATAAAGCGTAAATCCATTGATGTTTAATGTAAAAACTATCAACAACAATAGACTTACAAGAATGAATAATAATTCTTTTTTATTGTCGGTTTTTCCATAAGCAAAAGGGAATAAAAAAATTCCTATATAGGCTATTAAACCAGGAAACAAAAATAACTCCCACCAATTTTGGCTATGATCACGAATATGCCAGCTAAGTGATCGCCATATGGCAGACTCAGGAATCGCTGAAAAATAAGCGCGCCACGTTGGAATGTAACTTAGAACTTCTTCAAAATCACGATAGCCAAAACGACCACTTATTTCAATATAAGGAATAAACATTGGAATTAATAAAAGCGCTCCTGATATAATCGTAATCAAATGCTTGAAACTATTTTTTCCTTCCTTTATCCAACTAAATAATTGCTTGTCGCGATAAATCAACAAATACGCAATTAAAACAAACAACAGAATATAAACAATAAAAAACCCCAGGTAAATTCCACAGTAAAACTGATAAACAATTCCTGCGGTTAATAAATAAAACGATTTTAAATTTTTATTTTTTATCCAGTTCCAAAACCAATAAATAATTAAAGGAATCATGAATCGAGGAAACACCTGCGCATGATTCATGTGCGTTAGAATAAAAATTGAAAACGCAAATATATAGGCTCCAACTGAAGAGAGTAAAGTAGAAGCAGACCATTTTTTTAGAGCCCAATATGCACAGATAAAATTTAAAACGAAAAGTGATAAAAACCATAATTGAAAAGATGTTTCTCTATCACATTTAAAAATTCTGAATACTGCATACAATGGAACTGTTCCCAATAAATTATCGGAATATGCAATTGCCTTTTTCTCGGGATACATAAACGGTGCATCCCAATAGTTGCTTACTTTCCCTGTCATAAAGCTATATCCATGTTCAAGGATATAATTATTAAAGCGAGAGTCTCCTTTATCACCAGGCATTACAGACAAATCACGCTGAAGGATATCCAATGGGAACAACCATACACCAGCTATTAGCATAACCAATGGCAGCAGTCGACCAACCTGTATGTCGCCCTTCAAATAACTGCGCAACTTATAAATTAATTTCATCGATTCCCTTTTTTAGCTTCATCATAATTTGGATACGACAATTGTTCTTCAAACTTTTCTATTTTCTGAAGCTTACCAAATTGTTTAAAGTACAAACTACTATTCATTGCATCACCATGTAATGATCCATATTCGAATTGATAAGTTTGAAAAATATTTAAAAGGATAAAAAAAGCAACAGCACCTATAAGCGAATATTTAGTTGCAGCACTTTTAGCTAATGTCGTTGAAATTAAACAAGCAATAGGAACAGCCAACATAGCATAAAGCGGAATGAATGATTTTTGTCCAAAGCTTCCACCATACCACCAATTCCACCAACACAATGTAATATAAACATACGATAGTGTTACAACAATTACAGACCATTTTAATTCAGGAACACGTTTACGCATAAAATAAATTCCTGGAAAAATTAGAAGCATTAACGGAGTATAAACAAACCATCCTTTTTGAAATCCGAAAAGTCCTTTTAAAAATACAGGATTAAAAAAATAATAATGCTCATAATTATCAGAAGCTCCTAAATAACTTCCTAATGTTAACTTCCAGTATTTGAATTGTGGAATCCAAATAGCAATAAAGAGAATTGCAAAAATCATCAGTGCATAAGCCGGTATTTTCTTTAAACCAACTTCAGTAATATTTTTTACATCATATAATATAAAATACAATGCAAAGATCATCAATGGTAAATGAATCAAAATCATTAATGAAAGTGTTACACTAACAATTATGATT
>CAZTCG010000154.1:1878-5260 GCA_964612005.1 uncultured Flavobacteriaceae bacterium
AATGCGCTTAATGCAAACAAATATACTTCTGATAATGGAGCAGACTGTGATGCATAACAAAACAGATTTGTTCCGAGTCCAATAATTAAAAGTGTAATTGCTATTTCTCTATCTGAAAAATTATAATGAAGCAATAGTTTGCGCAGATAAAGTAATCCAATAAAAAAATAAAATAATGCACTAAGCAATAAAAAAAAGGTGTAAGGCTCCGAAAATCCTGTTAATGGATAATCAAATGCTTTAGCCACCTGATGAGCCATTGCAAAAAACGGTGCATACATAATTGACAAACCATATGTTTTATCAAAAGCTTTTTTACCGCTATCGTATTGTTTTAGCCAAAACCAATATTGACCTTCAGCATATTTGTAATCGCTTTTTTCGACTTTAAGATCATCAAAAATATACTTTGCAGGCAAGTATCCGTAATAAGCATGTACGTCATAAGCAATCACTTTTTCATCATGGCGCCACTTCTTTAGATTCATATCCACCAATAATGCTACTAGTGCAATAATGAAAACCAAAACAAGCGAAAATCGTCTTTTAAATAAATTAACCATTGCCTCAAAGATATTTATTTTCATTTTATGTTTTTGTGAAGCATTGTATGATTATTCTTATTTAATTTAGCAAAAATTTTAATGATATGAAGAAAGCGCTTTACATTGCAGGTTTAACAATCTTATCGTTAGGTTGTGGTTCTAAAGAAGAAAAGCAAGCCTCCGTATACAATAATGATTTTGAAGTAATGGGAAATTGGTCAACCAAGGACCAGTTAACGACGGAAGCCAGTCATAGTGGAGTTTATTCAACATTTACCGATAGCACATTGGTTTTCTCACAAACAATGATTGCATCAAGCAAGCAATTAAAAAACAAATCGCCTAAAAGTATAACAGCTACTGTTTGGGCTATGTCGAAATTACAGAATCCTAAAGGCAAATTAGTATTATCCATTGATAAAAATGACAAGAGCGTTATCTGGCAGGGGAGTGATATTCAAACAACCGTTAAGGTTCCTAACAAATGGGAGTTAGTACAATTAAAGGTGGATTTAAAAGAACCTTTAACAGATGATATGGTAATTAAACTTTACGGATTAAACGAAGGAAAGTCGAAGGTTTACTGGGACGATTTTTCGTTGACTTTTGAATAATCTAAATTAGTTTCGCTTACCACATACAGCGGACGATTACGTACATTAGAACTTATACGACTAATGTATTCACCTATAATTCCGATAGAAATTAATTGTACGCCTCCGATAAACAATACGGAGATAATAATGGACGTCCAGCCTGGAACAGAATCTTTTGAAATAAATCTCGAATACAGCGCATAAAGTGCGACGCAAAATGTAATTCCTGAAACGATAAATCCTGCGACTGTAGCAATACGCAATGGAAGATTAGAAAAGGAAGTTATACCATCCATCGCTAAGCGTACCATTTTTTTTATGGTATATCCTGATTTTCCTGCTGTTCTTTCTTCACGTTGATATTCAACAGCGGTTTGCTTAAAACCTACCCATGCTATTTGTCCTCTTAAAAACTTTTGTTGCTCTGGCATTTGTTTTAATACATTAATTACTTTACTGGAAATAATTCTGAAATCGCCGGTATCTAAAGGAATATTAATGGCTGTAATTTTTTTAAGTAAGCGATAAAAAAACTTTGCCGTTATGTTTTTAAAAAATGTTTCTCCTTTGCGGAGTTGACGCTTTGCATATACTACATCAAAACCTTCTTGCGCTTTAGTATATAAGTTACTGATTAGCTCTGGTGGATCTTGTAAATCGGCATCAATAATAACTGCATATAAACCATTACAAGCATCTAGCCCTGCAGAAACTGCAATCTGATGTCCGAAATTCCGACTCAAGTTAATATATTTTACACGAGCATCCGATTCAGATAACTGATAAATCAATTGAAAAGTGGTATCCGTACTTCCATCATTTATAAAAATCAATTCATACGATTTACCAATTGTATCAAGAACGGAAACACATCTGCTATAAACCAAAGAAATATTTTTCTCTTCATTAAAAACAGGTATTATAACAGAAATGGTTGTCATACTATTAATCGATTACCATTTCAGGGATTTCACCTTCTACAACCAGCTTGCCTGCAGTAGCTTTTCGTATCTCCTCTACCGTTACTCCCGGAGCTCTTTCTAAAAGCACAAATCCTTTTCCAGGAACAACTTCTAAAACTGCAAGTTCCGTTACGATTTTCTTAATGCATTTCACGCCTGTTAATGGAAGCGTACATTCAGGAAGCAACTTCGATTCACCAGCTTTATTAACGTGTTGCATGGCCACAATAATATTCTTTGCAGCAGCAACAAGATCCATTGCACCACCCATTCCTTTAACCATCTTGCCCGGTATTTTCCAATTAGCAATATCGCCGTTCTCGCTTACTTCCATTGCTCCAAGAATAGTTAAATCTACTTTACCAGCGCGAATCATTCCGAAGCTTAATGCAGAATCAAAGTAAGCCGTTCCTGGTACTTCCGTAATGGTTTGTTTTCCTGCATTGATTAAATCAGCATCTTCTTCTCCTTCAAACGGAAAAGGACCCATACCTAACATACCATTTTCAGATTGTAAAGTAACATTTACTCCTTTGGGAATATAGTTAGCAACTAAAGTAGGAATACCAATTCCCAGATTAACATAGCTTCCGTCTTTTACTTCTTGTGCAATTCGTTTTGCAATTCCTATTTTGTCTAACATGGATTTAATTTGCTAATTAGATGATTTGAAAATTTGATGATTTGATGATTTGAAAATTGTTTTAACAATACTCAAATTCGATTTTCAATTGCTTAATTATTAGAGCTTAACTTTGATGTTGAGATAATTTTTGATAGTACTTTTATTATCGAATTTGTTTCATTTATTAAATACTCGCAATTAGGATAATCTTCGGCTTTATTACATAATCCTAACCAATATTCAGTTTCATCTGCCTCTTTAGCCGCAACTTTCATTTTATGGATGAAATCATATTTACTTTCTGCATTTTGAGCTTCTTTTACATTAGCGCCTATACTTGTTCCCGATTTAAATAACTGATCGGCTAATCGAAATTTTTGTTTTTTTTGAAGTAACTCTGTGAACTCAATAATTTCAAGTGCAAAATCGAAAGTCTTTTGAACAATTACATTTTTTGATTTGTCGTTTCTCATATAAAAGATATTTAAATTTTATGGCTGTATAAAAAACAAAACCATTTTTAGATTATACAAATATAATAATTACTCCTTTTCTTTTTTATACTTTTTCATTTTCAAATTAATTAATCCTCAAATTATCATATTACTTTCGTGTTGTTCTCTGCTCAATGCGTTTCTCGTATTTATTGCCTTG
>CAZTCG010000155.1:0-5224 GCA_964612005.1 uncultured Flavobacteriaceae bacterium
ATTCCATTATGTGCATAATAACTTATTTTACCGTTTCCATATTGATAATTAATATCTTTCGGTATCATAAAACTAAATTCAAACTCACCATTTTTTACATTTGCTTTACCTTTGTACAAAACATTTTTCTGTACGCTGAAATTCAAAATACCTGCTGGACCTAAATCGTTTCCTAAAGTTGTTTGATTTGTGGCTTTATCAAAAATAGTTGGAAATACTACACCATTAAAATCATTTAAAATTGCGCCATTTTTATCCCCAACATATCCTTTAACAGTAATTTTTGACAACGCTTTTAATGTATCGTTAAGTTGATTGGAGTTAGTATTGTTAGATTTAACAGATGTAGTAAAAACATGCTCTTTAGGATATGCTAAAGTAATTGCTGGATCTCCTAAAAGACAAAAATGCGTATAATTTCTATTTGAACCCTGTTTAGTTAGACGAATAATATCTCCCGTTCTAGGATACCATCCGTTAAGCTGATTTAATGCGGCATTAAAAAAAGCAGGACCTAAAGCATTTGCATCGCTACTAAATGCAATTCGGGTAGTAGTAAATAAGCAAATACCCCCACCTTTTGGATTTAAAAGTACATTTTCACCACAAGAGGTTCTGGATGGATCATCGAAACGACTAAACTCGCAGGTTGCCGTCATAAACATAGGCAAGCTATTGAGGTTATTCCAAGAATTTACAACATTATTATCAATCACCCCTTCTCCAGTTAATTGCAATTCACCGCCGTGGCCTGAATAATTAAAAATTAATGGTCCTTTTGTTATACGCTTATTTAAGTCCAATTCAGCATCAGGATATTTTTGACCGCCTGATGTTGAATATTGTTTATAGGCATCTAAATAAATTTTTTCAATATTAAAAGAAGGGTCAATATTTTTTATTTGATTGGCAAATGATTCGTTATGTTGAGAAACAAATGAAAGTTCCCAGCTATCTTCTGCATCATCAGACATTAATGTAATCCAGTTTCTCCAATCACCAAAGGTATTATAAACAGCATTTTCACACACACCCGACTGATAAACATTTGTAGCTTGCTGAATGTAATAATGTTTTACTTTTTCAACCATGGCTTGCGCCTCCTGTGTTGTTTTAACCGGTAATCTTCCTATACCAATATCTAAGATATCCGAACCAAAATTATTTCCTTCATGATCATCCAAAAAACCATAAAAATCATCAATTACCTTAGATGCAGTTAACACTAAAGAGTTAGTAGTTTGATAAGTAGGAATTAAATTTGAGTTAGTATTAATATCACGACTTTTATTATTATAAGAACCATCTCCAAATAGTAGTAAATACCTTGGTTTAACTGTATTTTTTTTATAAACCATCCTTACAAATTCTCTGATAGCAGCAATATCAGGCGTACCTGATGAAAACTCATTATAAATCTCATCAGGTGTTGCAATTATGTAGTTCAATGTATCATATAAAAGATGAAGTTCTGCAAGTTCTCTTGCCTGACTTATAAAATTTGGATGAGTAATTATAATATAGTCAACATTTTCTCCCTGGGCATGTAAATTTTGATTTTCAATTTTACCTGCAGCTATTGGTGATAGTGCATCTGAAATTTTAAAAGCAATAAACTCTCTTAATACATCAGTATTAACTTTAAAATCAAAACTACCCAAATTAGTTTCTCCAAGTTGATTAACAACCTCTAGATGATTAGTTACATCCCACACAAAATCACTATTGAAATTGGCTACAGAAAATTTAGTTTTTCTACCCAAACCAACTGATCTGCTATCTCTAAAAGTTAACAAACTAGTTGATTGAATTAAATTTCTACGCGCATTAATTCTTATATAATCAATCCAACCAGTTGACGAACTGGTTTGTTTTGTTATTTTAATCTGTGGAATTGCGTTTCCTGAATAAATAAATTTTTTAAATTTTATATCATCATCTCCAGCCGGAGCCGTGTATGAAGTACCAACTGATGAACAAACAAACTGCAAATTGGAATTATCAGGCAACAACATATTAAATGTTGTAGTAGTAAATTGGTTTCTGCCAATCAAAGAAGATTTTACACACATGGTGTCCAAATGTGTATTCATTATTGATATCAAAGTATTCGCCGTAAAATTCTCTTCCTGATTTTATTAGATTACTGGCATCCACCTCATGAAAGGCAAAATCATCAAAACTAGTAGATGTATAATTTTCTGTTTCGTTTAGTGAGTTTCTGTTTAAAATTCGTTTACCCGGTAAACCATTGGTAGTTATATAGTAGTAGGTTGTATCAGAATAATAGTTTTTTATATAACTAAATTTTAAATCATTCAAATTATTTGAATTATACTCCCATTGATGTGTACCTTTTCCATAAAACAATAAATAATCTTCTGTATTAAAAATACCATCATTTTCACCAGAAACATAAATTGCGTTTTCAATTAAATCATCATACTTAAAATCTGCATTTTTTTCACTTAATATTCTTCCTCCATTTCCGAATACTTTTATAGTTCTTGGATCGAGACTGTCAATATTAATTCCTAAAGCTTTTAATAGATTAGCATCTATCTTATAAATTCCATTTTTGGTAATAGCAATTTTATACCAATTACCCGAACTCAGGACTGAGTTTGACACATATGAAAATGGCGATTGATTAAATTCATTTTTTGAATTTGAACCCGGCACCCATTTTAACTGATATTGTACCAATTTTTCAATTTTGCCGGAACTATTTTTTCTAAAAGGAATTATTTCACATGTGATAATTTTTTTTTCGGAACCAATACCTGCATTTGTAGTGTAATCAAAATCTTCTTTTAATTTCCAATGTTTATTTATATGGCTTTCTTCTTCTACTGTAACTATTTCAGTTTGTAAAACTTTAAAAACAGGTTCGAAAATTTGATTTTTATTAAAAAGCTTGGTAATTGATACAAATGGTAAGTAATTATCATCCCTATTATAATTAACACCATCAAAATTAAAAATAGCTTTATTTTCACCATTCTTATTATCGTCTATAAAAATGGTTGGTTTCCAATTTAATAAATTGGTAAATTCATCGTGGATTTTTTGGCTATATACAAGACCAGAAAAAACAAATAGGATTGTAAAAAAAACTATTTTACACGATTTAAACATAAAATTATCACATTTTTATTTAATGGCATATTTTGAAAACATATCTAATTACGGTAAAAAGATTCAAATCTAAATTAATTAATGAATCCTTTTGAAAGTTTTTAACGTAATAAAGTGTGAATTATTATCAAAGTTAAAATTTTGTTATTCAATTTTAAATAATATATTTGTCAGTCAATAATAAATTTGGCCAAAATTTTATGGTTAAAAAAATAGTATTCTTACTCTTATTGTCGGGATCAGTTTTAACAAAAACTTATGCTCAAGACCCTGGATTTACGCAGTTTTACGCAAATCCACTATATTTAAATCCGGCATTTGCAGGAACAGCGAGTTGTCCTCGTGTTACCATGAATTACCGAAATGAATGGCCCGGATTAAACAATGCTTATGTAACTTATAGTGCCTCTTACGACCAGTATGTAGATAACTTGTCTGGTGGTGTTGGACTATTAGTAACATCAGACAGAGCTGGTGACGGAACTTTAACAACAAATCGCGTAAGTGGTATTTATTCTTACAGATTAAATGTAAATCGTTTTTTCTCCATGGACTTTGGGTTGGAAGGCACTTACCATCAAAAAAGTTTAGATTGGAGTAAATTAACTTTTGGTGATATGATAGACAAAAGAAGAGGTTTTGTTTGGAACACCAATGAGATTCAAGTTAGAAATAAAGCCCAATCTGTAGACATAAGTGCAGGATTATTAGGATATAGCAAGCGTTATTATTTTGGTTTGGCCACACACCATATCAATCAGCCGGAAGAAGGATTCATTAATGCTAATGGTGTAAAATTACCAATGAAAATAACTGCTCATGCAGGTGCTATGATTCCATTAGAGAAGGGAAAACAAACTTTTATCTCACCAAACATTTTATATCAACGCCAACAAGATTTTCAACAATTGAATCTTGGATTGTATTTTGTAAAAAATTCAATTGTAGGTGGTGTTTGGTATAGAAATCAAGATGCATTTATTGTGTTAATTGGTTTCCAGAATAACAATTTTAAATTTGGATACAGTTATGATATTACAGTCTCAAAATTATCCAATGTTTCTGCAGGTTCACACGAAATTTCGATGCAAATACAATTTGAATGTAAACCAAAGAAAAAGAAATTCAGAACGGTAAGCTGTCCTTCTTTTTAAAATTGAATGTAACTTTTTAAAATTAATAACGTTATAACTGTACTTTTAGTTAGAAAATCATGATTAATAAAAGCTATAAACTTATTTTCGCAGGAATTGCATCAGCAATTTTGTTAAGTTCTTGTGGGGTTGAACGCTCACCTACTACCGGTTGGGCATATAATTCTCCTGAAAACGGAGGATTTGAAAAAGTTCCGTACGAAGAACAAGAAACTGGTCCAGGTTTAGTTTTAATTGAAGGTGGTGCTTTTACCTTTGGAAGAACTGAAAATGATGTAACCTACGATTGGAATAATACACCAAGAAGAGTTACAGTATCATCATTTTACATGGATGAAACTGAAGTTAGTAATTTCTCTTATTTAGAATATTTATTTTGGACTAGTCGTGTTTTCACTGATTACCCAGAAGTATATATTAAAGCTTTACCTGACACATTAGTTTGGCGTGAGAAAATGGGTTTCAATGAGCCTTATGTAGATTATTATTTGCGCCATCCAGCTTACAGAGATTATCCTGTTGTGGGAATCAACTGGTTACAAGCAAATGATTATTGTGCTTGGAGAACAGATCGTGTTAATGAATTTATCTTAATTCGTGAAGGTTTATTTGAACATGTACCAGCAAGTACTTCAGCTGATTATTTTACCACTGAATCATATTTAGCTACTAATGGTACAAAATTCGAAGGCGATCGTTTGAAACAAAAGTTACCTTCTTTCCAGGAAGCAAATGGTTTTGAAAGAAACGTAAGAATGGAAGACGGAATTTTCTTACCTAATTATAGACTACCAACTGAAGCTGAATGGGAATATGCTGCTTATGGTTTAATTGGGAATACTGTTGGTGAACGTATTACCGATAGAAGAATTTATCCTTGGAATGGACACGGTGTTCGTAATGCAAGCGAAAAGCAATTAGGACAAATAAAT
>CAZTCG010000156.1:0-1629 GCA_964612005.1 uncultured Flavobacteriaceae bacterium
AAATACCTTTCTTTGATCCAACTGCTGATGATGCATTTAATTACGGAATTATGGGCGCTATTATTGGGCACGAATTAACGCATGGCTTTGATGATCAGGGTTCGCAATTTGATGCAAAAGGAAATTTTACTGATTGGTGGACAGCAGAGGACAAGAAAAATTTTCAAGCAAAAACTAAAATTTTAGTAAATCAGTTTAATGAATATGTTGCAATAGATTCTACTCATGTAAACGGAGAATTAACATTAGGTGAGAACATTGCAGATTTAGGTGGATTAACCATGGCTTATTATGCTTACAAAAAATCGCTTAACGGAAATACATCACCTGTTATCGATGGTTTTACCGGAGAACAACGTTTCTTTTTAGCATGGGCACAAGGATGGAAAACACTAATGCGCCCTCAAGCACTAAAGCAAATGGTGGCTACAAATCCGCATTCACCGGGTAATTTCAGAGCTAACGGACCATTAACCAATTTAGTTGAGTTTTATGAAGCATTTGGAATTAAAGAAAATAATAAAATGTACAGACCAAAAGATACCCGCGCTGAAATTTGGTAAATAAATGCTTTTATGAATTTCATTTGTATTGAGGGTAGTATTGGAGCGGGTAAAACAACATTAGCTAAAAAATTAGCTACACATTTTAATTATGAATTTTTACCGGAACAGTTTGAGAAGAATACACTTTTGCCTTTGTTTTATAACGAACCGGCAAAGTTTGCCTATACATTAGAATTTTCTTTTTTAATTGATCGCTTTCAACAACTCATGCAATGGAAAAATACTTTTGAAAATAAACATGTAATTAGCGATTATCATTTTTACAAATGTTTATGTTTTGCAAAGGCAAATTTAAGTGATGAGCAATTTCAACTTTTTGAACATGAGTTTTTTAAGTTGAATGAATTGATAACTAAACCTAATTTTATTATTTATCTCAATTTAGAAACTAATGATTTGTTGAATAACATTCAAAACAGAAATAGGCGGGCAGAATCTTCAATTACAAGTAATTATCTCTTAAAAATATCCGAAAGTTATAATTGTATTTACACCTCATTAAATACTGTAACTAAATTTACATTTAACATCTCTTCAATTACTGATAAAACATATGAGTTAATTTTAAATGAAATAATTTCAATCATTAATAGCGGCTTTTTTAAAGCTGGAACATTTAATTTATAATCATTTGATTATCAATTTATTATTAATTTAATTGAGCCTTTGTTTAATTTTTTTATTTAAAAAACTATCATTAATATTGCAGCGCTAAAAAAAGATTTAAACTAATTACAAAACCATGCAAAACAATACCTTAAAAGTATTAACCATTGCCTTAGGAACTTCAGTATTATTTACTGCTTGTGACGGGCTTAAAAAAATGATCAAAAAACAAGATTTGATTACGTATGATGTAACACCAAAGCCATTAGAAATGCATGCTGATAGTGTTTCTGTTGCTATTTCAGGCAAATACCCAGCTAAATTGTTTGCTAAAAAAGCGGTTGTTACAGTTACTCCAGTATTAAAATATAACGGTACAGAAAAGAAATTAAAACCAGTAACTTTAGTTGGTGAAAAAGCAACAGCTACTGGCACTAAAATAGCTTATCAAACAGGA
>CAZTCG010000156.1:1639-5202 GCA_964612005.1 uncultured Flavobacteriaceae bacterium
GGCACATTTTCTTACACAGATAAATTTGCATTTGAAGCGGATATGAAATCTGCTAAATTAGAATTGCAAGCTCAAGGTGCTGTAAAAAAGAAAACCAAAGATTTTAAAGTTATTGAGTTAACTGATGGTACAATTGCTACACCATTATTGGTTCGTAACGATGAGAAAACTATTTATGCCAAAGATGCATTTGTTAAATCAGTACCTGCAAATCAAACTTCAAGCGTTTATTATCAAGTAAATCAATCTAATGTTCGCCCTGCAGAACTAAAAAGTGAAGAGGTTAAAAAAATGATGGAGTTTTTATCTAAAAATGCTAAAAACACTACATGGTATGATTTTAAATCTATCGAAGTTTCTGCTTATGCATCACCTGATGGAGAATTAAGTCGTAACGAGAATTTAGCAAAAGATCGTGCTAAATCTGGTTCAGAAGCTTTAGCTGCTGAGTTTAAAAAAGATAAAAACAAAGACAATACTTTCGGTAAAGATATCGCTCAATACAAAACGGTTACTACTGCTGAAGACTGGAACGGATTCAAATCATTAATGGAACAGTCTTCAATTGCTGATAAAGATTTAATTTTACGTGTATTAACTATGTATGCAGATGGTGAGCAACGTGAGAAAGAAATCAAAAATTTATCTAAAACTTACAAAGAAGTTGCAGATCAAATCTTACCTAAATTGCGTAGATCAGTTCTTACTTTAGTGGTAGATAAAAAATCAAGAACAGACGAAATGATTAATCGTTTGGTTGATACAAACCCTGATTCTTTATCAGTTGAGGAATTATTATATGCAGCAACTTTAACGGAAGATGTAAATAGAAAAATGAATATTTACAAATCAGCTGAAAAATTCTATGCTTCTGATTGGAGAACTTCAAATAACTTAGGAATTACTTATTTGTTGAATAATAAAGTTGATGATGCTAAAGCTGCTTTCGAAAGAGCTGATAAATCATCACCAAACAATCAAACAGTATTAAATAATCTAGGTGCAGCAGTTGCAAAAAAAGGCGATAGAAAAGCAGCGCTTGCTATCTTTGACAAAGCAGGTAATTCTCCTGAAACAAATTACAATAAAGGAATCGTTTCAATCAGAGAAGGAAATTATTCTGAAGCTGTTTCACAATTTGGTTCTTTTAAAGGATTTAATCTAGCTCTTGCTCAATTATTATCAGGAAGTGCAGAATCAGTAAATGGAACAATAGATGCTAGCAATGAAAAAGATATGGCTATCGCTCATTATCTAAAAGCAATTGCAGCAGCAAGAAAAGGTGATGCAAAAGGATTAGATAGCTTAAAAACTGCTATTGAGAAAGATGCATCATTAAAAGCTAAAGCAAAAGATGATTGCGAATTTTTAAAATGGAGAGCTAACGAACAATTTAAATCGTTAGTTAACTAAAATAGATTAGTTTAAATCATTGAAACCCTCGAATTAATTCGGGGGTTTTTTATTTGGTAATGGTGCAAAAAATAGTTGGTGGAAATTAATTTTCGTATTCTTATATTATGCTCCGTAACCTGAAAAGGAAGCTAGTTTTGCTGATGAGAAACTCTTCAGCTATAAGGTTTACCTTGGAAAATGAAAAAGGCAGTTTTTATTAGGTGATTTTTGTACTACTCTGTAACCGGAAGTTCAACAGTTAACTTTTCATTGTATCTTAATTTTACTGGAATTCCTCCTTTTACAAGCCATGGTGGTGGTACTGTAAAATCTTTTCCTATTGCATAAAGATAATAATCCCCTTTATAAAGAGATTCTACTTTAAAATTACCACCTGCATCTGCAGTAACTTCAAAATCATATTTAGAAATGTCATCACCCGGAAATTCGGTTGATCCCATTTTAACATAAACTGTTGCCTCTGCAACAGCTTTTGAATGATGCACTACTTTGCCCTCAATTAAAGATTTTCCACCTAATTGGTTTTTTTTGCAGCCTGAAGTAAAAAAAATAATACTATAAGCAATTGTTAAAACAAGTATTTTTCTCATATGTTAATTTGGGTCTTTAAATCGTTCATCTTGAACAAATTTGTAGTCAGTTAAGGTTAGTAAGAATGCCTTTAAATTATTTTTTTCTGTACTAGTTAATGAAATACCACTTTGTAAAAAAGGATCTAAATTAATGGTGTTGCTAATGCCTCCAGAATAATGGTTTATAACTTGATCTAATGTGTTAAATCTTCCATCATGCATATATGGAGCAGTTAATGAAATATTTCTCAATGTTGGTGTTTTAAATTTAAATTTATCGGATGCATTACCAGTTATTTTTTCCCTTCCAAAATCATTTATAGACACATCAACAGGTAACCCATTATTTTTAAAATCATGGTCAGTGAATAATGGTTCCTGATGACAGTTGTTGCATTTTTGTAAAAATAAATTGTATCCACTCAATTCTTCATTTGTAAAAGTTATTTCATTTCGTTTGTATTGGTCGTATTTACTGTTATAAGAATACAGTACCCCCTGAAATTGAGCAAAAGCTTTTAAAATGCGTTGAGATGTTATTTCCTCTGTTCCAAAAGCATTTTTAAATAATTGTTTATACTTGTTACTTGCAGAAAGCTTAACAACTACATTATTTAAATTTTCATTCATTTCAATTGGATTGGCAATTGGTGCAAGTGGTTGTGTTTCGATATGATTAACACCACCATCCCACATGAATGAGGTATTCCAGTTCATATTAAATAAACCCGGTGCATTTCTATTGCCAAGCAGATCATTTACTCCATGACTAAAACGATGATCGGCGTTTGCAAAAGCAGAAAATAATTGATGGCAAGAACCACAAGAAATGGTATTGTTTGAAGAAAGCATCTCTTCGTAGAATAATGCTCTACCTAATTCAAAACCTTCTTGAGTTAATGTGTTATTTTCAAATCGATAAACAGGTTGAGGCCAGCCTTCAGGAATAATCTCTTTGATATCGTTTGATGGTAATATGGGCCTAATTTCAGGGTCAACTGAACAAGATGACAAAATAATAAGTAATATGAAACAAGTGAATTTCATTTATTAATTTAAAACCGACTTAAAACTAAACATATCCGCATAATTGTCAGCAATAGATTTAGATGTTGCATTAACCATTGTAATATTATTGGTAATACTTAAATCTAAACTAATTGGATTAATAAACCACTCTTTAATATTATTTTTAATAATGAGAGTAGGAGTGGAAGCAGAGGTAACAGTAGCAAGATTTCCATTAAATAAAACGTTTATTTGTTTAAGAGAATTATAATTACCTTTAAAACCACCAATATGAAAGGCTACACTGTTTCCTGGTGCGCTTGATTGTTGAGAAATTCCTTCCAGTTTCGCCATAATATATCCGGTGTTCCATGTCCAAAACATGCCCAGGGCAGGATCTAATGCGCCTGATTGAGCTCCTGATACATTTCGGATAGAATCAACACCAATAATAAATGAAATCGAAGTGTATTTTTTTAATGGAACTTTTGAAATAGTAAAATTACAAGTTGCTGCTTGCTCAGCATTTATTAAATGATAACTTTCATTTTCACTAAAAACACTACC
>CAZTCG010000157.1:0-1516 GCA_964612005.1 uncultured Flavobacteriaceae bacterium
ATTGCAATTGCTCTTTGTCAGAGCTAGAATAATCAACTGTAGAAGGCAACCAAATGAAGCTTTTATATAAACTATTTTGGTCGCAATGGGATTTGATGTTATTAAAATGTAACTCACTTTGTGATAAATTGGAATTAGTTGTTCTGTAATTTTTTCCAATGAGTTGCACTGAACACAAGGTGTTCTCCAGATTACTTTCATGATCAAATAAAAAACCCGCTCTGCTAAGTGTAATCGGTAACTTTTTTGTTTCCGATAACTGTTCATCAAACGAATTACTGAAAAATATTTTGGAATTTTTATCCATCAAATAAGCATTGTATTATTTATTGAATTTTTCCCTCACGGTTTAGTTTCACAAAAAATGTTTGTTCACCATATAAATTATTAAAATACCTTGTTCCATAAATATTAATAATTCCATCTAATCCTTCATAAACAAAGAGAGGATCATAAGAGGAATCATCCGTTTCCGGAAACATGATATTATATTCGGTATTTCCCATTTGATCTAATTTACATACTCCTACTTTATCAAATGTACTACCATCTGATTCGGAATAGTAAATGATAAATTTTCCATCCTTGGTTGATTCAACACCTCTAAAATAAGGGAAACTTCGTTTTGTAGGTATTGTTTTCACCTCAATTAAATTCCCATTCAAATCAAAAATGGTCACATACATTTTTATTAAGCTAGAACTGGAATAATACTCAGAATCCATATCTCCAAACAGATAAATTTTATTGTTTTGGATGATGATTTTTTTAAAAACCTCATCTCTTGCAGTTGAAGGTATGTTAATGCATTCATCAGCCCTCACTCTTTTTATCAAATTTAAATCAATATCCAAAACTTCCATCGCACGTGCAGAGTTGTAATTATCGTTACTGACAGACTTGTAAATTAAACATACAATAGTTCCATTTGTTTTAATGTCAAAGACCTCAGGATTATTGTAATTATTGTTAGCATTAACATCTCTTGGTTTTTTATAGGTTTTTTGAATGTTAAGATTCAGATCTGTTTTTAAGATATGAAGTGTATCGGTATAAACAAAAGTGGTATTTGAACTATGGTTAAGTTCATAGGCAAAATAATAGTTTGTTGCACTTTTTGTGAATTTGAATGATTCTAGATCAAGCGTTAAAAAAACATCTTGAATGAAAACGGAATCTTGATTAATAATGATACCACTTTTATTGATCTCATTTTTGCACAAATACAATTTTGTTGGATTCATTCCTGTCTCATCATTTATGGTATCCAAGTAGGCATGTTCTATATTTCCATTTGAGTTTAAATGATAGATGTTATTTGTATGAAAATATGTTGAATAAGTAAATGAACTAAAATATTTAGGTAGTGTGTTTTTACCGGGGGATATTGTAGAGTAAGGAATGTTAAATCCTGAAATAGTTTGATTGACATCAAAAATTTTATAATCACCAGTTTTTGCCCAGGTCCACACTTTTCCATCCGGGCTTAGTAGCCAATTTTCTCGAGGTGAATAAG
>CAZTCG010000157.1:1581-5190 GCA_964612005.1 uncultured Flavobacteriaceae bacterium
TTACTCTTGTCCAATAAGGCATATCATCATCTGAGAAATTAAAAATCTTAATTCCATTCTTAATGATTGGTTCATTGGGCTCCAGTTTTTTGCAAAAAGCCAAGAACAAAACAATTAAATGAAGAAATAGTATCCAAATGATTCGTTTCATTGCTTTTAGTTTGTTTTTTTAATTTGATGTAAGAAAATGTAACTTATTGATAAGCTAATGCTTGAGTATTTTATAAAAAAATTATTATCAATATAATTAGTCCTCATCATAATTTTATCCGTTAAATAAAAATTATCAGACGTAGAAAAATTTAATGCCTGATTAGAACTGTATTTTAAATCAAAAATGAAATTTTTAATGTGATAGGTAAAACCTAAATTACCTTTAACTAAATTAATATTACTTCTTGCATTTTTCAAGTCTACGTTTGTAGATTCATTGTAACTATTGCCTTTGCCAACAACTAAATCAATGCCAGTGTTTTCATCCTGAAGAAGATTAGGGTAATTGGCATACATTTCAGCGCTTGCTTCAGATAATAGTGAATAAGCATAACCCAATCCAGCATAAAATGTAAATTTTTTGAATTTAAAATGTTGGTTTACTTCAATTGGCAGAATAATGTGATTGTCTTTTTCGGTTAATGTCGTGTAGTAATCTGAAATGGATTTATGTTTTATTTCACGGAAATAATTTATGGAAAAATAACCGGGTTGAAAAGAAATTCTTGTATTGCTTGGCAAGCTTGCTGTTAAACCAAGTCCAAAAATAGTGCTCAATTTATTTGATGTGTAATTTGAGGAATAGTCAAAATCATTTAGAATTACATTATTCTCTCCAACAGAAATAAATTTTGGAAAAACAAATTCAGAATATGCACCAACACTAAGTGTTGGAATTACTCTGAACTTTGAAATATATTTCAAGTAATCTTCTTCCAAGCGATTTTGATCGGGCTCGTAATTGGGATTCAAACGAAGTATTTTTTTGATGTTGGCATTAGCACCTTCTATGTTATCTGTTTCAACTTGGATTCTTGCAAGCAGCTCAAGCGATTCTATTTTGTTTTTTTTGCTGAGCGAACAACTGTCGAGCGTTGATTTAATTTTATTTTCAGCATCGTAGAATAAACCAGATTTAAATAGGTTTTCAGCTGAAATGATTTTCAACTCACATTCTGTTTTTTCTTGTGAGAAACACCAAAGTGAAATTAAAAAAATGCAGTATGTTAACTGAAATCTCATTTGATGCAATTTAAAACTTTAAAATTAAAATTATCTCCAAGGTATTTATTCCATTCCTTTTCAGTTAAATTTCTTTTTAATGATGCGCAAACTTCTTCCGACATTTTTTGCATATTGGTTTCGTAAACCCTCAATTTTAAATCTGAGTTTGATGTAATAATTTTTCCATTTGCTGTTAGCATCATTCCTCTCACGTAAATATCTGGATTTACAATAAAAGCGGGGTTACTTGATTTATTTGCGTAATCAATGATGATGATTTTTTTATCTGTTGATAACGCGATGCATTTTTTAAGTTTATCATCATACTCCAATTTTGTGATTGCCCCTTTAGAAATTTTGGTGATGCTCATTTCTTTTGGCACTTGCCCTGACATATCGTATTCCAATAAATTTCCACCGGATGTGCCAATAAATAATTTATTTGATTTTTTGTCTGCTTTGAGAGCGGTAATGGAACCTGAATTTATTTTTAGCAGCGTTAAATGATCAATGCCATTATTCAATGAAACGATCTCTCCGTCTTCTGTGCCAAGTAGCAAAGCATCGTTTATATGTGTGCATGAAGAAGTAATGTTTTTCTTTTTGAGTTGAAATGGATTCATTTCATTTTTATTGCTTACTTCCGTTATATAAACTTCTCCATTTTTTGTGACAAGTTCAATACGATTGGCCCTAATGTTAGCTGCACGCAATAATCCTTTTAAAAAATTAAAATCAGTAATCTGCTCAACTTTTTTCGTGTTGCTAATTTTAAAAAGCGAAACTTTAAAATTATCATAACCAACAATCAATGTCCCTGTTTTTTCGTCAAACTGGGAATAATTTATGGTTCCGTTTTTAGAAACACTTGTTGCGTCTGATGAAATTATTTTTCGGGAATTGATATCCCAAAAATTTAGAACTCCATTATTACCTAATGTAAAAAATGAAGTTTCGTTTAGCGGACAAATTAATTTTTGTTCTTTATCAGTTTTGTTTTTGAACGTAAAATAATTTTCAGATTTTAATTCCATTAAGGCATTATTCAAGCCATTATAAATTACCTGATCCATTTTATTCCCAAAAATCTCATGATGGAAATTGTAAGCGTGCATGGCTAACAATCCGGATAACTGAATATCATCAAATTTCTCATTTGACTTGTAAGCCAATTGTTGCGATAAGGTTGCAATTGAAAGGTCTTTTGCTTTTTTCTCAGAATTAATTGCCGAGTTTTTTGATTCCTCTGCAAGTTGAGTTTGTTTTTTAGCATTCTCTGCCTCCATGTTGGCTCTTTCTGCTTCGCTTTGTGCTTTTTTAGCTTGAACCTGAGCAAAAGAGGTTGCTTCAATCGCTTTGTTTTTTTGCGACAAGGCCTCATTTGCAGACCTTTCTGCATCTTGCTTTGCAGATATTGCCAATTCAGCATTTTTAACCGCATTTTCTTTTGCACTTAATGCTTCAACCTTTGAATCCTCGGCTAAATTTTTTGCATTAATGGCATCTTGTTTTGCTCGTGTTGCCTCTTCATTTTTTTTAATGGCAAAATTTTGTTGCTCAATTGCTTTGTTTCGTTCAATGAATGCCCATGCTGTAAACCCAATTAACACAAATACAATTACAGAGGTTATAATAATTGCTGTTCTTCTTTTTTGTTTAATAACACTTTCACTATTTAGTAAAAAGTCGTTTGCATTTTTAATGAAAACACTTGCATTTTTAAGTTTCTCTTCTGGCGAAATAGTTGAATCATCAAATTTTACCAATTGGTATTTATTGAAGTTAAAATTTGAAATCCAATTCTGAAAGTAATTCAACGAACCTATGGTCAATAAATAATCTTTTGATCTGTTATTTTGCTCCCATTTTTCAAGTTGTTTTTTAAAATCACTTACTATCAAAAAATTATCATTGTCTTTTTCAGTCCACTCGGTAAGGTCTTTCCAATTTCTTATTAATGATTCGTGAGTAATATCAATAACGTCATCATCTTTTAAAACCGTATCAGGTTGTGAAGCAGAAGTGAATGGCTGAACCAAAGTATTTTCAGTATCTCTGAATGGCTTTAATAAATTTGAAATAATGCCGTTGTCAATTTTATCAGAATTAATGATTTGTTTAATCTGGATAACACTGATTCTGTTTCTAACAATCCTGTTATTGTTTTTCTTTGTCAGGCAAGTGAAAATATTTTTTAGGGTAATTTTCAGTTCTTCTTTATTGCTTGCTGAACTTGCATTGGAACTATTAAAATTTTCAATGGAATTATGATACAATTCTTTTGCATGTGCATTCAATACATTTAATAATGAAGGATCAGCAAGTATTTTTCGTTTGAATTCACTTTGTTTGCTTAACCATTCATTAAAAACTATTTTTTGATCTGCAGGC
>CAZTCG010000158.1:0-5186 GCA_964612005.1 uncultured Flavobacteriaceae bacterium
AGTTGTAGTTAAAATAAATGCCTTGCCAATTGTTGATGCAGGAACTGATGTAGATATTATCGAAGGAGAAACAAAAGGGTTAGGTGGTAATCCCACATCAAACATCAATGGAAGTATTTTTAGCTGGTTGCCTAATTTAGCATTGGATAATGACTCAGTAGCAAATCCTGTAACAAGTACAACGGTAACCACAACATATGTGGTAACTGTACTGGATACTGCAACAGGTTGCAGCAACAAAGATTCGATTCAAGTCAAAGTAACCCCACAAATTGTTATCTCAAACGGGATATCACCTAATGGTGATGGTAAAAATGATGCGTGGGCAATTGACTTGATTTATAAATTCCCGGATAATGAAGTGGAAATTTATAATCGTTGGGGCGAACTCTTGTATTACAAGCAACGTTATGATAACTCCTGGAATGGAACATTTAAAGGCAAGCCACTTCCAGTTGGAACGTATTATTATGTTATTAAATTAAACGATCCTAAATATCCTGATCCTATCACCGGACCAATAACCATATTTAAATAATGAGCAATAAAAAACACATAATAAAAATTGCCCTATTCTTGATTGTAATTACAATTGGAAAGATGCAAATTGTGGCTCAGCAATTGCCTCAGCATACTCAATATCTATTGAATGATTTTGTTATCAATCCTGCAATTGCAGGTAAACACAAAACTTTTTGGGATTGCCGATCAAACAACAGATATCAGTGGAAAGGAATTACAGATGCTCCAAGAACCTATATTTTATCAGCACACGGGCCTTTCAAAAATAAAAAAATGGGAATAGGCGGAACTTTATTTACCGATATTACCGGACCAACACGGAGAGTAGGATTAAATTTTTCGTATGCTTATCATTTAAAAATTAATGAAGAATATCAATTGAATTTAGGATTAAGTGGCGGTATCCTGCAATACTCTGTTGATGGTCATAAATTGATTTTACAGGATAACTCTGATTTGGTAATGGTATCTCAATATAAAAGTTCCTTAATTCCTGATTTCTCTGCAGGGGCCTATTTTTATAGTAAAAAATTAGTAGTGAGCTTATCGCTTCCGCAATTTTATCAATCAAAAATTAATTTTGATGGCACACAAAATACTGATCAAAGCAGAATAAGAACACATTTGTATTTTATGTCGGCTTATACTTTTGATTTGAATGATGAAATTCAAATTGAACCTTCTACATTAATTAAATTTGTTTCTCCAGTACCTGTAAAAGTAGATGCCAGTGTGCGGGGCATTTATAGAAAAATGCTTTGGTTGGGGTTATCATACCGAACAAACGATGCGGTATCAGCAATGCTTGGTTATTTACATAAAAACTGGATGATGATTGGTTACTCCTACGATTATTCAGTTACCCGTTTAAGAAATTACAGCAGCGGAACTCACGAAATAGTTTTAGGATTGAGGTTTAGTCAACCAAAAACTGAAAAGGAAATCATATCTTCCAATGAGTAACAGTTTGCTAAATGTACGTCAACTTAAAACTATAATTGGACACACGTAAACGATAAACTATTCTGCGGATTGTTTTTCCAATTGTTGAAGCTTGTATAATTCTGCATAATCACCACTTTCTTGCAGCAATTCTTCGTGAGTACCCACTTCCGAAATTTTACCGTTACGCAAAAAAATAATTTTATCAGCATGTTTTATACTACTTATGCGATGACTAATTTGAATAGATAATTGACGAGATGTTCTCTTTTTAAGGTTAGTAACAATTTGATCTTCAGTTTCGGGATCAACAGCGCTGAGGCAGTTATCAAAAATTAACAATTCGGGATTTCCAATAATTGCTCTTGCTATAGAAACACGTTGCTTTTGCCCACCTGATAAAGTAACTCCACGTTCACCAACAACTGTTTCGTAGCCATTTTCAAAATGAATAATATTATCATGTACTGAAGCATCTTTTGCTGCCTGTATAATTTCCTGATTATTTACTTGTAAGTTGAGTAGACCGAATGCAATATTATTTCTGATACTGTCTGAAAACAAAAATGTTTCCTGAGGTACATAACCCATCCTACTTCTTAATGAATGAAGATTAATTTTTTCTAAAGGTATATCGTTTATTTTTATTATACCTTTTGTTGGAGAATAAAATCCTGCCAATAATTGAGCAACTGTTGATTTTCCTGACCCTGTAGGTCCTATTATTGCAATTGTTTCATTTTCTTTTACGCTAAAAGAAATAGTGTTTAATGCTTTTATTCCTGTTTCTGGATATGTAAATTCTACATTTTCAAACTCAATACTTTTTATACTTGTTATACTTTCTCCTTTATCCGAAATACGTTCCGGCTTTGTTTCTAAAAAGTCGTTTATTCGTTTTTGAGATGCAGCAGCACGTTGAATTAAAGAGGATGTCCAACCTAATGATGCGAATGGCCAGGTAAGTTTATATACAATAAAAATTGCTGCAGTAATGGTGCCTGCGGGTATAATATTATTAATGTAAAGTTTCCCGCCCACATAAATAACAGAAATTAAACTTAAGCCAATCATAAATGTAATAACAGGATGAAATAGGGCTTCCGTCCGAGCAAGCGATAAAGCGGCATTTCTGTAATCAGTTGCTTGAGATGAAAATAATTTTGTAAAGAAGTTTTCTTTAGCGTAAGATTTAATAATTCTGATACCTGAAAAGGACTCTTGTGCATTTGATGTAAGTGCTGATAAATATTCTTGATTGGTTGTGCTTTTTTTATTTATCATTCGGCTTACCCTGAAAATAATGATGGATAAAACAGGTAAAGGCAGAAACACAAATAGAGTAAGTAAGCTGTTTTTGTTAAACATATAAATTAAGCCCGTTGATATGGTAAAAAAAGTGTCAATTAAATACATTACAGCAGGCCCAATATACATTCGTACTTTTGAAACATCTTCGCTGATTCTGTTCATTAAATCACCGGTATTGTTTCTTTTGTAAAATCCTAAATCAAGTACCTGATAATGCGAGTAAATTTCATTTTTTAGATCGGCTTCTATGTAGCGAGATAAAACTATTAAAAATTGTCTTTTTAAAAACATAAATATCCCTGAACCAACAGCGAGTAATATCATAAAAATAGAAAGCTGAACAAAGTCATGATCACTTTCTTTACCTGATACAAATGCCTCAAAATGATTGGTTGCTCTTTCAATTACTTCTCCCTGGCTCATCATTAAAACATTCGAAATTGCTACGAAAAGAAAGCCCAGCAACAAACGATACTTGTATTTTATAAAAAATTTATTGAGGTATTTAAGGGACTTCATGAATTACAAAAATAGAATAAGAATTTGATTTAGGTAAGTAGAAATTAAAATGCAGATAATTTACCTTTCATCAAAAGGCATGTTAGGGTATTTTTGCTTCAAGTTGTTTTTACGCAAATCAACTTGTTCGTCATGCAGCTTTTGTTTATCAGCATTTAAAATACGATGATTTTTAAAATTCAAAAAGTCCTGGATGTTTTTTAAATAAGTAATTGTATTGGAGTCCATCCATGAAGTTAATCGTTCCCAAACATACTTTATAGCTAATTCGTTAAGATGCACAAAATCTTGTTTGAAAAAACGGTAGTCGCGTAATTCATCAATTACCATTTCATATGCAGGAAAATAAAAACAATTAGAACAACTTGAAATGATTTCATGAACAGATTGAATTAAAATTGCCTTGCTTAAATTATTTTCAATAATTCCATCACGAATGTATCTAACCGGACTAACCGTAAATACAATCTGTAATTTTGGATTAACAAATTGTAATTTTTCTATTAATAAAACAAAATCACTTACAATAGTTTCTTTAGTTAAAAGAATCTTTTCAAATTCTTTAGTTGGTAATTTATGACAATTGCTAACCGCAACTTGATGGTGTAAATAAACAAAGGCAGAACCAAAAGTTATAAATAAAACGTTTGCATTTGCTAGTTCGTTAAAAGCATTTATTCTACTTTCATTCATTTTATGTAGCAATTCTGCCTCTGTATTTGAAGAGAACTCACTATGAAATTGAAAAGAATGCCACTGATCGTTATGAAAAAAAACATCCCTTTGTTGGTGCTGTTTTTTGTCTATCAAAAAGGACAACTGATGGTGTATGCTTTTTGGATTGTAAACAATTCCATTTGGGTTGGAAAATAGTTGGAAATAATTTTCTTGAAAAATTTCAGCTATGTTTTCAGCAAAACAAGAGCCGATAAAAAACAATTTATCCTGATAATTTATTTTTCGGGGAGGCGAAGGAAAATTAAATTCTAATTTAAAGTTCATATTCAAGTAGATTACTCATTTACACTTGCCTCAATTATACGTGATTCATTAACTACAGTAATTTTAACAACAACGCAATTTTCAGGATAAATTGGATAAGCCAATTCCGGCCACTCTATAAAACAATAATTTCCGCTACTTAAATATTCTTCCATTCCAAAATCTAAACATTCATCTATGTTTTTTAATCGGTATAAATCGAAATGAAAAATTGTTCCTTTTTCATATTTGTATTCATTCACTATTGAATACGTTGGACTGCTCAAATTAGAAGTAACACCAAGCTGCTTAGCCAATTCCTTTATGAATGTGGTTTTTCCTGAGCCCATCTCAGCTTCAAATAAAAAAATACGTGAGGAAGGAAATGCCTTCAACAAATCTGTAGCTGCTTTTTTTAATTCGCTTATTTCAGAGATTGTAATATTGATCTTCATTGTTACATGCCACCAAGCAATAAAATTTTATCAAATTCTTCCTGTGTGACCGCACTTACAGACAAGCGGGACTGTTTTACCAATTGCATGTTTTTTAACAATTCATCTTTTTTTATGTCGGCTAAAAACACTGGTTTCTTTAAACTCTTATAGGGAGAAAAATCAACGGCTACCCAAGCTGTTTCATCGGTTGTAGGATCCTGATAATGCTCTTTCTTTACCTTTGCAATTCCAACAACACAAAGCCCTTCGTTACTATGATAGAAGAGGGCAAGATCTCCTTTTTTCATTGCTTTTAAATTGTTTCTGGCAGTATAGTTTCGTACTCCGTCCCAAAAAGTAGATTTGTCTTTTATAAACTGATCCCAACTGTATTTAAAGGGTTCTGATTTAATTAACCAATAATTCATGGTGATTGAAAAATATCTATCGTAAAATTAACAGAATATACTTTAA
>CAZTCG010000159.1:0-5155 GCA_964612005.1 uncultured Flavobacteriaceae bacterium
AAGAAGTGGAGCCATGTAACCAATTGCATGTGCCTTTGAATTATGACCTGCTTCTAATATAATAAAGAAATAGGAAGAAAAACCATAGGCTAGCGCTCCTACTATAGAAAGCCAGGGATCGACTTTTAGACAAAGCAGCAAAATATAAAAACCAATGAAATACAAAAACACCATTCCCGCAGGATGTGGTAATCCAAGCATAAATACTTTATCAATAGTTTGCAACCAGTTGTTTGGATACTGAGTAGAAATTTGATAAGCCGGCATGCCACCAAACATGGAATTTGTCCAAAGTGCCTCTTGGCCTGTTTCTTCTCGATAATCTTTTATTTCTTCGCTTGCGCCTTTGTAGTTGATGATATCACCCTGACGGATTTGTTTTTTATCCATTACCACAGGCTTGAAATAAATCACTGTTACTAATAAAAAAAGCAGCACTGCTGCAATTGAGGGGATAAGTTTTTTAAAATCGATTTTCATGTTTTGTTTATATGTCTCTTATAATTTTTTAATTCAATTTTACTGAAAATTCAGTTCGAGCGAAGTCGAGAACTGACAAGTTTCATTCTATTTATTTTATTTCTTCAAAATCAACATCTTCAATATCATTTAGTTTTGAATTTGTTTTTTTTTGTTGCGCAGTATTCGTTTTCACTTCATCGTTTTTATAATGATGATGGTCGTGTTTTTGAAAAACAATTGTTTTTCGGTTAGAAAAAGATGAATAGATGCGATAAACCAACCACACTATTATTATTGTCCAGATAACGTCGCGCATAATTAATAAAAGAAACAAATTTATGAAAAAGGCTTGAAAATGATGCTTTTAGGTTTATTTTGCATTAAAACTATTCATGGTTCTTTCTAAGCCAATAAATGTAAAAGATTTTATTGCATCTGCGGCAAGTTTAATGCGTTCTTGAAGCAGGTGTTGTTCTTCGTCTGTCCATTTACCCAATACAAAATCAACTTGTTTTCCTTTCGAAAATTCATTGCCAATTCCAAATCGCAATCGATTGTAATTTGTAGTGTTTAAAGTTTCCTGAATGTTTTTCAATCCATTATGTCCGCCATCACTTCCTTTTGGGTTTATTCTAAGTTTACCGAGTGGCAATGCTAATTCATCAACTATCACAAGTAAATTTTCAATACTTATTTTCTCTTGTTGTAACCAGTAGTTAACGGCTTTACCGCTTAAATTCATATAAGTGGTTGGTTTAATTAATACAATTGGCTTTCCTTTAATTTTAAGCTGTGCCACATCTGCCAACCTTCCTTCACTAAAAGTTACACCTTCTTCCTTTGCTAAATAATCGACCACGTCAAAACCAATATTATGCCTTGTGTTTTTATACTCTGAGCCAATATTTCCTAAGCCAACAATTAAAAATTTACTCATGATGTAAAAATAATCATATTGAATGATTTTAAAGCGCTTTATAACTAACAGCTTGTTAATCGAGATTAATTTAACATTAAAAAATTATTGCCTAATTTTACCCTATTGAATCCAAAACACCTCATACTTTTAATAAAAAAGGAATTTGATATTGAGTTCCGCCAAAAAACAGCATTAAACGGAATTGTATTGTTTGTTTTTTCCACTGTTTTTGTAAGTTATTTGGCTTTTCAGCGTGTAATTCAACCGCAGGTTTGGAATGCCTTGTTTTGGATTATTTTATTGTTTGGTTCTATTATTACCGCTTCCAAGAGTTTTATGCACGATCAAAAAGGAAGAATGCTTTATAATTACTGGCTCTATTCACCGAGAGAGGTGATATTGGCTAAAATTATTTACAATTCATTTTTATTAATTGTAGTTAGTTTTTTAACTCTATTATTATTTGCCATTTTTATTGGCAGCATTGTTCAGGATTTGGGTTTGTTTTCACTGATTCTTACCTTAAGTTCATTCGGATTTTCATCCATTTTAACACTTATGTCCGGGCTTTCTATTAAAGCTGGTGGCAATTTTACACTCACTGCAATTTTAAGTTTCCCGTTAACTTTCCCTTTGTTATTGGTTGTAATAAAAGTTTCTAAGTTTGCAATTGATGGATTAGCATTTTCGGTTTCACTAAATTATTTGGGAGTACTTTGTTTGTTAAACATTATTGTAATTACGCTCTCTTATGTGTTATTTCCTTACCTTTGGAACGATTAAAAAATGAAATCAAACTGGTGGAAAATAATCGCAATTTTAATGGTTCTTTATACCATTTTTGCCGGATTTTTATTACCTGTTCCTAAACTGGTTATTTTAAATGAAACTATACGCAGTTTGTATTTTCATGTGCCCATTTGGTTTGCCATGTTGTTTTTAATGGGTGTTTCAGTTTATCAAAGCATTCAGTATTTAGGGAATAATCAATTAAAAAATGATATTACTGCTGTTCAAGCTGCACATGTAGGAATGGTGTTAAGTGTTATCGGCATTTTAACAGGAATGATGTGGGCCAAATATACTTGGGGAACCTGGTGGACAACAGATACAAAATTAAATGGCGTTGCCATTACCTTTTTGATTTACATGGCTTATTTTGTTTTGCCAAACTCGATTGAGGATGAGCAAAAGAAAGCCCGCATTTCTTCTATCTATAATATTTTTGCTTTTGTAATGATGATTGTTTTTGTGATGATATTGCCAAGAATGAATGCCTCTTTGCATCCAGGTAATGGAGGAAATCCTGCATTTGGTAAATTTGATTTAGATAATACCATGCGAATGGTTTTTTATCCGGCTTGCATTGCCTGGATTTTAATCGGAATCTGGTTAATGCAATTGCGCGTACGCATTGCAAAATTGAAACGTAAAATTGAATATGATGAGAATACGTAATTTTTTTGTTTTACTATTTATACTGATTTGTTCATTTGGATTTTCGCAAGAAAATCAAGTGCAAATGGCAGATACATTTTACAAAGAAGGTAAAATATATGTTGTAATTGCTATTTTTTCAATTGTGTTATTGGGATTGGCATTGTACTTATTTTTTATTGAACGAAAAGTAAAAAAACTGGAAGATCAGTTAAACCAAAAATAATCATGAAGAAAATTCACATTATTGCTATTGTAATCATCGCTATTGCAATTGGTGCTTTAATAGCAACATTAGGAAACACAAGCACGTACTCCGATTTTACAGAAGCAACACAAAACCCAGATACTGAATATCACGTGGTTGGCAAATTAAATAAGGAAAAACCAACCGAATACAATCCTGCAATTAATGCCGATGAATTCACATTCTACATGTACGACAACAAAGGCATGGAAAAAAAAGTGGTATTACACAAAACAAAACCGCAAGATTTTGAACGTTCGGAACAGATTGTAATAATAGGTAAAATGGAAGGACAAGAATTTCATGCCAATGAAATTTTAATGAAATGCCCAAGCAAATACAATGATGGCAAGCAGGAAATAGCTTCCAACTGAAAATGAAATCGAGGATACTTTATCTAATAATTGGCTTACTATCATTTTTTGGGTTATTCACTTATCTTGTCAATCAATCCAACTCCACTTATAATCCACACGTACCAGGCGACTATCATTCCTCCTTATTTGCAGATGCTGCAGGATATCATGTTTATTTGCCAGGTGTTTTTAATTCGTGGTTTTTTGGAAAAGTACCTGAGAAAGCTGATTCCATTGCAGGTAATGGTTTTGTAATTACTTCAGATAAAAAAATAAAAACCAAATATCCTTACGGCACAGCATTATTGCAAGCTCCAATTTATTTAATTGGAAAAGTTTATGCATCTCAAATTGGAGAGCCTTACGAAGGAAATAGTATATTAAATCATAAGTATGCTGATTATTCAGGAATATTTTATGGTGTTTTGGCAATTTTTCTTTTGTTTATTTATTTAAAGAGTAGAACTAATGCTTTCACAGCAGCTATCATCGCGCTAGCATTACTTTTTGGGACTAATATTTATTATTATACCATCAAAGCAAGTTCCTACTCGCACATTTATTCCTTTTTTTTATTTGTCGTAATTTTATTAGTTGCTCGTTTTTATTTTAATAAGCCCAGCATCCAAAAGTTTATTCTTTTAGGGTCATGTGTTTTGATTATTTATCTTGTCAGGCCCTTTAATATTTTAGTTGTTCCTCTCTTACTTTTTATTGAAAGTAATTCGTTTAATGATGTGAAAAATAAATTTCTGCAGTTATTAACCATTAAAAATTGTTTAGTATTTATTTTACTGGCTCTATTATTTATTTTGCCTCAGCTTATTTATTGGAAATGGGCTTTCGGAAGTTATTTGCCAGATACTTATCCCGGAGAGAAATTTAGCAATCTACTTAATCCGCAAATTATTCCATTCCTATTTGCACCGCATAATGGCTTATTTCCCTATTCCCCAATTTTTGCACTACTATTTATTTTTCTTTTTATATATCCGTTTATAAAAAAATGGGAAGGTGTTTCCATCTTGATTTTTATTTTAGTAATGACCTATTTAAGTACTGCTTGGTATACTTACGCAATGGGATGTGGCTTTGGTGCTAGAAATTATGTAGAGTATTCTGCTATTTTAAGTATACCTGCTGCATTAATTATTCATAATCAATTAAAACACTGGATTATGAAATTACTTTTAATTGGTGTTTTGATATATCCAATATCCGTCAATATAACATTAACGAATAATTTCGATATGTGTTTTTTTGGTAAAGGAGATTGGGACTGGAAAGAATACAAATACATGTATTATCAAAAATTAATTAAAATAAAAACGGATCCTGATAGTAGTTTGCAGTTTATTAATAATCAAAAAATAATAACTGATTTTACCCGTCCAAATAATTCATGTTTTAGCGCCGAGCAAAGGGAATTTGTATGCACGTTAAACATTCCTTTTTCACAATTGAATAAAGTGCCAACTGTAATGTGTACGGTTTCTGCTGATATTAATAATTTAGATCAAGTAGCAGATTTTGAATTAGTTATTCAAATTATTCGAAATGGACAACAAATTTATTATAACGGTAATCCAATTAAAAACGAAACGAAAGGATGGTACTCAATTTACCATGTTGCCTATTTCCCAAAAGACCTATTGCTCTCAGATGAATTAAGGATATTCATATTAAATAAAAACAAAGCTGTTGCCCCTTTTGATTTTACTTCAGCAGTGGTTT
>CAZTCG010000160.1:0-2829 GCA_964612005.1 uncultured Flavobacteriaceae bacterium
TGTTTTGTGTTTAGGTAATGCCGGCGCTCGTTGGATAGATTTATCTGAGCGACCTGAATACAGAGATAGTGTTCCTGTATTGGTTAATAGAGCAATGGGCTATTTAAAACATGCACTCGAATTGCATCCAAAATACGTTAATGGATATTTAAATTTAGGATTGGGTCAAATGAAATTGGGGCAATTCGATTCTGCTTATGTTACCTGGAATAAAGCCAAAACATTGTATCCAAATAATCCCTTCCTTCAATCATACTTCCCTTATCTCGCTATTAATTTCATGAACAGAGGAGTAAATATTGGTCAACAAGGAAAGTTAGATGAAGCAGTTGCAGATCTTGAAAAAGCGGTACAATGCAATTCAAATAACTTTGATATTTGGTATAATTACGGTGGAGTTTATTTTACCAAAGGTGATTTTGAAAAAGCAAAAATTGGTTTTGAAAATGCATTAAAGCTAAATCCAAATGCAGAAAATGCAAAGAACGGATTAAGTGCAGCAAATGCGCAATTAAGTATCAAAACTATTACTACAACAAGCGTTACAGCATCTAAATAAAAATAAGTATGCAAAAAATTTTATTGATTGACGACGAAAAAAGCATTCGAAAATCTTTACGTGAAATTCTTGAGTTTGAAAAATATAAAATAGAAGAAGCAGAGGATGGAGCTGCAGGTTTAAGTGTTGCACTAAATGGAAATTTTGATTTAGTACTATGTGACATTAAGATGCCTAAAATGGATGGTTTAGAATTGCTAACCAAATTTAACGAACATCAATTAGACGCACCAATTGTAATGATGAGTGGGCATGGCTCCATTGAAACAGCTGTAGAAGCAGTAAAAAAAGGCGCCTATGATTTTTTATCTAAACCAATCGATTTAAATCGTTTGCTGGTAACGGTAAGAAACGCCATTGAAAAAAAAGATTTAGTAACCGAAACAAAAACACTCAAGAAAAAAATAAGTAAATCATCTGATATCGTAGGTGAGTCTAAGCCTATTAAAAATATTTTGGAGATGATTGATAAAATTGCTCCAACAGAGGCTCGCGTATTGATTACTGGCAGTAACGGTAGCGGAAAAGAGTTAGTTGCAAAACGCATTCATGAAAAAAGCAACAGATCTAACGGACCATTAATAGAAGTTAATTGTGCTGCAATCCCTGGAGATTTAATAGAAAGTGAATTATTTGGTCATGAAAAAGGTGCTTTTACATCAGCAGTTGCAACTCGTAAAGGTAAATTTGAATTAGCTGAGGGAGGCACTTTGTTTTTGGATGAAATAGGAGACATGAGTTTATCTGCACAGGCAAAAGTATTACGTGCTTTACAAGAAAGTAAAATAACACGAGTAGGTGGTGATAAAGAAATTAAAGTAAATGTACGTATTGTTGCTGCTACAAATAAAAAACTACAACAAGAAATTGCCTCGGGAAATTTCAGAGAAGATTTATTTCACCGTTTAAGTGTAATTGTTTTGGAAGTTCCTTCCTTGAATGAACGATTAGATGATATTCCTTTGTTGGCAGAACATTTTATGTCACAAATTTGCAGTGATTACGGTATGGCTAAAAAAGGAATTAGTAAAGATGCACTTAAAGCACTTCAAAACATTAATTGGACAGGTAACATACGGGAGTTTAGAAACGTAATAGAACGATTAATCATTTTAGGTGAAAAGACAATCAGTGAAAATGACGTAAAACAATTTGCGAATAAAAACTAAATAATTAGTTAAGGAAAAAAGTTAGCTGATGTCTTTTGATAGCGTTGAAACGCTAAAAAAATCAATAAAATTTCCTTTTTCATCCAGCTTTAATGCAGACAAACAATTTCCCAAATATGCCCCTGTATCTACGTTCCAGGTATTTGTTTCAGGATAAAAAATTGGTTTTTTATTTTGATGTGGTGTATGACCAATGACCTGAGTTTTTAGTAATTTTTTAATTCCTGATTTATTCCATAATATACTTTGTGGGTCATCTTCAACCATGAAGTTTTCTGACATGCTTCTTCCGGCATGAGAAATAAATAAAAAATCATTTTCCCAAAATAAGGGTAATCGCTGCATCCATTCTATGTCAGCATCTATCGTTAAATCTTCAAAATGATATTGCCATAAAACAGACTTACCATATTTATTATACCATTTTTCATGGCCGGCACCAATTAGGTGCTTTATGGCCATAAACTCATGATTTCCTTTTAAAAAAACAGCTTGGTGTTTATGCTGTAACTCTTTACAATAGGATATGGTTTGTGGAGTATGATTACCTCTGTCAATCATATCTCCAACTTGTATTAATAAATCATTTTTTTCATCCCAATAGCGCTGAAGCAATGTTTTAAAGGTGAAAAAACAACCATGAATATCTCCAACTATAAATAGGTTCACAAAAAATGATTTTTACTAATGTAAAAATTCTGCTGTAAAGTTCATGTTAAATATTTTTACAACTATTGAAATGAATTAGTAGATTTGACTATGACTGCTCCACAACTTTTTGTTGAAGATTTTTTAAGTGAAAGTAAAAACAACTTAACTATTGATGTTCGATCTCCCGTGGAATTTTTTAAAGGACATATTATAGGAGCAATTAATATCCCATTGTTTGAAGATGATGAACGCGCAGAAATTGGAACATTATATAAACAGCAAGGAAAAGAAAAAGCGATTAACAGAGGACTCGAAATTGTAAACCCTAAAAAGCCTTGGTTTATTGAACGTGTCAATCAATTAGCTAAGAATAAATCGGTTTCAGTTTATTGTTTCAGGGGTGGTATGCGTAGTAATAGTTTTGCATGGTTTTTAAATTCATATGGCTTT
>CAZTCG010000160.1:2856-5125 GCA_964612005.1 uncultured Flavobacteriaceae bacterium
AAAGCATTTAGAAATTTTGTTTTGAGTGAATTTTCTAAGCCTAGAAAAATCATTTTATTGGGAGGTAAAACCGGAAGTAAAAAAACTGAGTTACTTAACCAATTAAAAAATGAAGGATATCCGATTTTAAATATTGAGGAAATTGCTAACCATAAAGGCTCCGCTTTTGGTAGTATAAATCAAAACAAACAAGAGCCTCAGCAAATTTTTGAAAATAAGTTGTTTCAAGAATTACAATTGCTAAATAAACATCATTATCTAATCATAGAAGATGAATCGCAAACTTTGGGTTACAATAAAATACCTCATGCATTTTGGCTTCAAATGAAAAATGCTCCTATCATAAAAATTAATTTAAAATTACAGGAGCGATTAAATCAACTGGTGAAAGAATATGCAACAATTGATAAACAATTATTAATAAATGCGGTAAATAAAATAGCTCAACAACTTGGCCCATTAAATACCAAAAAATGTATAAATTTCATTCAGGATAATGATTTACATTCTGCTGCTGAAATTTGTTTGTACTATTATGATCGTGCGTATGAATTTAAATACGAAAAAAAGACAGATGTGAAAATTATTGATTTGAATATGAAATTTAAAGAGCACGAACAAAATTTTCATAAATTAAAACAATTTATAAACTTGTTAAGTAATCATAATGATTAGATTAACTCAATATAGCAAAGCATCGGGATGTGGCTGCAAAATAGCTCCTTCTGAGCTTAGTGAGATTTTAAAAAATTCAGAAACGCAATTTGGATTTGATAATTTAATTGTAGGAAATCAATTTAACGATGATGCAGCTGTTTTAAAATTAAATGAAGAAATTTCCATTATTAGTACTACTGATTTTTTTACTCCAATTGTAGATGATGCTTTTGATTTTGGAAAAATTGCTGCATGTAATGCCATTAGTGATGTTTATGCTATGGGAGGAACTCCTTTGATGGCGGTAGCACTATTGGGTTGGCCGATAAATAAATTACCAAATGAAATGGCTGCACAGGTTATTAAAGGAGCACAACAAATATGCAATTCAGTAAAAATACCATTAGCCGGTGGGCACAGTATTGATTCACAGGAACCATTTTTTGGATTAGCTGTAAGCGGACAAATAAAAACAAGTAGCATTAAGAAAAATCACACGATTCAGCATGGTGATATACTTTACTTAACTAAACCTTTGGGCATTGGAATTTTAAGTTCAGCAATTAAAAGAGAATTAATAACAAAAGAGGAATATAGTGAGTACATAAGGGTAACAACTGAATTAAATAAAATTGGTACTCTTTTAGGAAGCTGTTCTTATGTCCATGCACTTACCGATGTTACCGGATTTGGTTTTGTTGGGCATTTGTATGAAATGATTAAACCGAATGCCTTTAGTGTTACTCTGCAAAAAAATAAAATTCCAGTTTTAGAATCTGCCTTAAAATATGGAAGTCAGTTTGTTTACCCTGATAATACCACTAAAAATTACAATGCTTATTCATCATTTATTGAAGGTATGAAGGGCTTGGATATGCTTTATTATTGCGACCCTCAAACCTCCGGTGGTTTATTGGTTAGTGTAAATGCTAATTATACAACTGAGTTCGAAAATTTATTAAAAACAGAAAATCAATTTTTTTCTAAAATCGGTCATTTTACAAAAAGTGATAATCCAAAAATTTTTTTTGAAGATTTAGCTAAGCAAGACAGTATCCATCCCTCATAATCACTCGTCATACCCACTATCTGAAATGAAGGATTAATAAAAAAATTTTTTATTACTACATCTTCTTTTGGAAATTTAAATTTAAGATTTTTTAGTGGCAAAAAAATCTCATCAACCTCTGCAAGATCTACAGATTTTATTTTTTGCCTTATAAATAAATTTTTAATTTTTTTTTTATTATAATAATAAATTAATAGTAAATTTATAAATACTAAGCCTACTATAAGATAATTATTCATTTTTATTAATCTTTAAAACCTCAATAAAAGCTTCCTGTGGAATATCAACGCTTCCGAACTGTCTCATTCTTGCTTTTCCTTTTTTTTGCTTTTCTAAAAGTTTTTTCTTTCTATCCCTTGCTCCTCCACCGTGAATTCTACTGATAACATCTTTTCTGTAACCAGATATTGTTTCTCTTGCTATAACTTTTCCACCAATAGCTGCCTGAATTGGTATTTGAAATTGATGCCTTGGAATTAAATCTTTTAATCTTTCACACATTAATCTTCCTTGTCTTACTGCAAAATCTTTATGAATAATCAT
>CAZTCG010000161.1:0-850 GCA_964612005.1 uncultured Flavobacteriaceae bacterium
TAACTGTTTCCACCTCCTACTAAATGTAATACGTCTTTTTGCCATTTTTTTCCACTAGATTGAGCTTCATAGTTTATTACTTTATTTAAATAAAATAATACTGTTGAATCTGTAAATGCTGAAATTCTACCTGTTGGAATTTGTGGTGCTAACGAATTATTAGTTAAAATTCCTTGAGTAAGCATATTATCTGAAGAAGGATAACCAAATGAAGGAACTAAATTATAACTGGCAACATATCTTTTCTGATTTATTTGTGCCGTTGTTGAATTGGCGTAAATTATTTGGTCAGGTAAATGAATGGATTTACCTATTAAAAATAAGTTTGTTGCTTGAGTAGGATAATTTAAGTTTATAAATGAACAAAAGTTCTTAATTGCATAAGGATGACCATTAACACCATATGCAAATTGGTCATTTAAATCTTTAATATTTGCTAAAACAACATGATGAGATCCTCCAGCAATACTTGAACGATAAGCAGCATATTGACTCGCTGAATTAATCAATTTTGGATGTGTTATAATCATATAAGCAGAATCAGTTGAAAATTGTAAGTAATTAGTGAAAAAACCGGTTTCATTAACTGGCTGAATTGAACTTATATTTTCTAATTGTGAGAATGAAGTAAGTAAACACTTTTTATTTGATACACTATTTGGCACTAAAGCTTTTATAGTTCCTGAGTAATAAGAAGTTAAAATCCATTTATTGGTTGAAAAATCAATTAAAATTGGTTGGCTGTTGTTCCTGTTAAAATTTGAAATTTGCAGATAACTTGAAGATTGATTTAAAGAATTTGAAACAGGGAAGAATGATTGTGATACTCCATTTAAATTAAATGATGATG
>CAZTCG010000161.1:860-5091 GCA_964612005.1 uncultured Flavobacteriaceae bacterium
GTTTTTAAAGGTTTTATAACCATCATAACTGTATTGGGTGAGTTGAACCCAATTACCCATCGCATTTTGATATTCAATTACTGCATCATGATCAGGATTAATGGAAGGATTTGATAATCCAGAATGAACAACAGATAAAAATAATTGCCCCGAATTTTGCACCAATGAACTTGTATTAAAAGTTACTTGATTATTTTGACCCATTATAAAAGCTCCTGAAGATAAACCCTCTCCATGGGCATACCTTGGATCTGTAGTTCCAACAGCATTTTGAGGACCAGTAAAGTAATATTGATTAAAAGAAATTACGTCTTCTTTAATAAAAAAGCTGCTGGGTGTATAATTAACAAAATTGGTATCAGAATGTATTTGAAATCGTTTATTTACGTTTGTTGAATTCCAGGTTAAAAACACAGCTGATGTATCATTTACAACACTATGATAAGGATTGGCTAAAAATGAACCATAGTAATATAAATTGGAATCATCTTTACATGTATTTTTTTCGGCATAAAAAATCAAATAGTCTTGTGTATTAAAAACTCCATCATTTCCGCCTACTATATAAATTGGTAACTCTGAACCCTTTTGAAAAACTTGAAAATTATCAGGTAAAAGAGTAGAGAGTGGTAATCCTGCCACTTGTAAATCCTGGTAAGTTACCTTGTATAAACCCGATTTAAAAATTGGGATTTTATAATAACGTTGGTTGTAATTTATCCATTCGTTATTAAAAGTTTGTGCTTTAAATATAAAAATGAAGGAAAAGAAAAATAAAAATGTAAAGAAAAAAGATGAATTTATTTTTGATTTAAAATACATTACTCAAATATACGTACTGTAACCTTCAATTAAAAGTAATTTAAATACTGTTTATTTTTTTAACAGGATTTCCTGCATAAATAGCAGGTTGTAACTTTGTTTTTACAACAACAGATCCGGCTCCAAAAATTGATTTGCTTAAAATAGTTAGTCTATCAGCTATTACAGACTGGCTTCCTAAAAAAACTTCTTCACCAATTTTTACAAAACCATTTACAATTGCTCCCGTAGAAATATGGCAGTGATTACCAACACTTGCATCGTGTTCAATAATTGCATTTGTATTTATTATACAATTACTACCTATTGTCGCATCAGCATTTATTCTTGCTCCATGCATGATGATGGTACCCACTCCAATTTTTGAATGTTTTGATACATAGGAAATTGGTGAAATAATAGTAGGACAAACCCCATTTTTTTCAATTACCTTTTGAAAAAGATTTTTTCGTAATAAAACTGATTTGCCCTGTCCAACAGTAATAAGAAAATGTTTTACTTTTTTAGATAAAGAATCAATTTCTGAATCATCACCCAAAACCGGATAGTTTAACACATTTTTCAGATTTATAAAATCTGGGTCTAGAATTCCAATAATTTTATATTTATTTTCTTGTTCAATTACATCAATTACAGCCTTACAATGTCCTCCACCTCCTACTAAAACAATATCCTTTTTCATTAATTCTGTTTATTTTAAATTCTGTTTGCATCTAGGGAAATGCATTTCTATTACATCTGGTAAATTTACCAAAATACCATTCTGATCTTCAGCTGTAATTTTAGTATAAAATATTTTTTTTGCCTCCTTTAAAGTATTTAAATCGTGTAACATATCTAATGTAAGATACATTGATGATGATTTTAAAATCTTTAACTTTTTCTTTTTTACTTCATAATGCATTTCAAAAGATCTAATTGCATGATGATCAATATTACCATATTTATCCTGAGCAATTAACTTTAGTTCATTATTATCAAAAAATGCCTTAACCAAATTACTTTCTTTTTTAACCGTAATTTTATCTATTCCATTTTCCTGAGAAATTAAGTTTTTTACAGAAAAAAATTGTAGCAAAAGCAGAAAAAAACACTGAATTATCAATTTATTGCTCATGGTATAGGTTTTTATAAAATTAATAAAACAATTTGATTTTCTTTCAATACTTATACATTTATAAAATTCTTACTTAGTATTTTTTTAAATTCGCGTTACTAATTTTAATCATGGAATACAACTTCTCTGCAATCGAAAAAAAATGGCAGGCAAAATGGGCTGCCGAAAAAACATTTAAAGCCAATAACAACTCCGATAAACCTAAATATTTCGTACTCGATATGTTCCCCTACCCTTCTGGAGCAGGTTTGCATGTTGGTCATCCCTTAGGTTATATTGCTTCTGATATCTTTTCAAGATATAAAAGACATAAAGGATTTAACGTATTGCATCCAATGGGTTACGATTCGTTTGGATTACCTGCAGAGCAATACGCTATTCAAACCGGACAACATCCAGCAGTAACAACAGAGCAAAACATCAATCGTTATCGTGAACAATTAGATAAAATGGGCTTTTCTTATGATTGGGACAGAGAAGTGAGAACATCCGACCCAGATTATTACAAATGGACGCAGTGGATTTTTATACAGTTGTTTGAAAGCTGGTATAACACAACAACCAAAAAAGCTGAACCAATAGAAACATTAATTTCCATTTTTGAAAAAGAAGGCTTTGGTGGTTTATCAAATGATATATTAACTGGTAGTATTGAACATGAGTTGAGCGCATTTACTCCAGAGCAATGGAAACAATTTTCTGAAAAAGAAAAAAGTGACATTTTAATGAATTTCCGTTTGGCTTATTTAGGTGAAGCCTACGTAAATTGGTGTCCTGCATTGGGAACTGTTTTAGCCAATGATGAAGTAAAAGACGGAGTGAGTGAAAGAGGCGGTCATCCGGTTGAACGTAAATTAATGAAACAATGGAGCATGCGCATTACTGCTTATGCTCAACGTTTATTGGAAGGTTTGGATAAATTGGATTGGACTGAAAGTTTAAAGGAAGCTCAACGTTATTGGATTGGAAAAAGTGAGGGTTCTTCCATTGAATTTCAATTGGAAAAATTCAATCATAATATTGAAGTATTCACCACCCGTCCTGATACGATTTTTGGAGTATCTTTTGTTACTCTTGCACCTGAGCATGAATTGGTTGACATCATTACTACTCCAGAGCAAAAACAAGCTGTTCACGAATATGTTACAATGGCTAAAAATCGTAGTGAACGAGAGCGTCAGGCAGATGTAACTAAAATTACAGGTGTGTTTACAGGCGCTTATGTTGTGCATCCGTTTACCAAAGAAAACATTCCGGTTTGGGTGGGCGATTATGTGTTGGCAGGTTACGGAACAGGTGCTGTAATGGCTGTTCCTGGTCACGATGAACGTGATTATAAATTTGCAAAACATTTTAATTTACCTATTAAAGAAGTGGTTGAAGGAGGAGATTTGAGTGTTGATGCATACACTGCCAAAGAAGGTAAATTAATCAACTCCGATTTTTTAAATGGATTGGACGTAAAACAAGCCATTAAAAAAGTCATTAAAGAAATTGAAAATAGAAAATTAGGAAAAGGTAAAACCAATTTCCGTTTGCGCGATGCCGTTTTTGGTCGCCAACGCTATTGGGGTGAACCTATTCCGGTATATTACAAAGAGGGAATTCCTTATGCATTATCTGTTGATGAACTGCCATTGCGTTTGCCGGAAGTGGATAAATTTTTACCAACCGAAGATGGCGAACCACCTTTAGCACGAGCAAAAAACTGGAAATATAAAAATGAATTTGAATATGAACATACTACCATGCCAGGTTGGGCAGGAAGTTCATGGTATTTCCTTCGTTACATGGATGCACAAAATAAAAACGAGTTCGCTAACAAAAATTCAACAGATTACTGGCAACAAGTTGATTTGTATTTAGGAGGTAGCGAGCATGCAACGGGGCATTTATTGTATGTGCGTTTCTGGACCATGTTTTTAAAAGACAGAGGATATATTTCTATTGATGAGCCGGCTAAAAAATTGATCAATCAGGGAATGATTCAAGGACGAAGCAATTTTGTGTATCGTGTAAAAGGAAAAAACCAATTTGTTTCTTATGGATTGAAAGATCAGTATGACACCACCAAATTACATGTTGATGTGAATTTGGTGGATAACGATGTGTTGAATGTTGAAGCATTTAAATCAGCAAAAAATAACATTCATGAAAATGCCGCGCAAGCAGATTTCATTTTAGAAAATGGTAAATACGTTTGCGGACATGAAGTAGAAAAAATGTCGAAATCAAAATGGAACGTTGTTTCTCCGGATGATATCTGCGAAAAATTTGGAGCTGATACATTGC
>CAZTCG010000162.1:0-2228 GCA_964612005.1 uncultured Flavobacteriaceae bacterium
GCCCAATACTGATGATAGGAAATAAACCCTGAATGCCTTTTGTTAAAGTGGCTAAAACTATACAAAGTGCAGCTAAAAATAAATTAAAATAGATTTTTTCATTTTTAAAACAAGATTTATGAATATATATAAGTGCTAGTAAATCAAATAATGTCATTACCGTTTCTTCAACATGGTTTTGATATGCCCAGAAAACAACAGGAGTAGTTGTAAAAAATAAAATAGGCAAAAAAGCAATTTGAGTTCTTATTTTATTTACGATTAACTGTTTCCAAAATTTTGCAATTACTGCAAGGGTTAAAGTAAAAAAGCTGAAACAGAATAATCTTTCGGTATACATCGAATATCCAAAAATTTTGTAATAAATAGCAATTAAACCGCCATATAGCGGTGGTTGTTCGTGATATTCGAACATGCATGTTTTACTAAAACTTTGATTCCAAAATGTGCCAATTCCTTCAGATAAATTTTTACCAACGCTTATGTAAAGCATACCATCCATAAAAATTCCGTCCTGAATTAATGGCGCAATAACCAATAAAAAAATGATACCAATGGTGAATATCCAATAATAAGTATTTGCTGTTGGTTTAATCATTTTTAAAGATGAACAACTGATCTGTGCCTATTTGAATAAAATCTTTTTTAGCAAATTTAAAATTCGGAGCAATTATTCCGGAATTAAACAGTTTATTGCCTACAAAAATTCTTGCTTCATCCCAATTATTTGAATTGATAAATGATTGTAATAATTTTGCTCCGCCCTCTATTATTACTGATTGAATGTTTAGCTCGGTTAAATTTTTAAGAATTGTATTTATTTCAAATTCATTATTGTTAATTTTAATGAATCGAATGTTGTTATAATGTTCGTTTTTAATTTCATTAAAAACGATTACATCTGAATTTTGATCAAATACCTTTGCGGTAGCAGCAATTTTTAGTCGCTTATCAATTATAATTCTTGTTGGGTTTTTACCTTTTACAAATCGTGTTGTAAGCTCAGGATTATCAAATAAAACAGTAGTTGTACCAACCATAATTGCTTGTTCTTCCGATCGCCATTGATGAACTAATTGTTTGCTTTCACTACAAGTAATCCAGTTTTCGTTTTTGTCGGTTGGAATTGGGAATTTAGAAATAAAACCGTCTTTTGTTTCTGCCCATTTTAAAATTATATACGGTCGTTTTTTATTGAAATAAGTGAAAAAACGTTTATTCAAAAATTGAGCTTTATTTTCTAAAACACCAGTAATTACTTCAATTCCATTTGCTCTTAATTTTTGAATACCTTTTCCGGAAACTAATGGGTTTGTATCTAAATTGGCGATAATAACTGTTTTAAATTTTTTAGTTACAATCAAATCTGAACAAGGAGGAGTTTTCCCAAAATGAGAGCAGGGCTCAAGATTTACATATAATGAGCATGAAGTAAAATCAAAATCTTCAGGTAATTTATTAATGGCATTTACTTCAGCGTGAGCTTTTCCATATTCTTCATGAAATCCTTCGGAGATAATTACATTATCTTTTACAATTACACAACCTACCATTGGATTTGGTGCCACCTTCCCCAATCCATTTTCTGCAAGTTGGAGAACACGATTCATATAAAACTCATGATGTTCCAAGTAATTAAATTTAATTTATAAAATTAATTGAATTTATTGAGTAAATGTAAAATTTACGAATTGGAACAGATGTCTTAAAAAGCAATTATTGATTATTTTTTTTCTAACTGCGGATCGTAGGAAAAGAAAAGATTTAACCATATTAATCGTGACCATCTTATTGCTAATGGACTAAGAAGTAAAATTGTGCTAGCAATAAATAAGGCAAAATAAAATGTATCCCAATCAAGAACAGTTAAGTATAAAATAAACCACAATAAAAACCATCCGGATGTTAATGCATAAGAGGCATACATAGCGCCATAAAAAAATCCGGTTTCACGCTCATATTTTAAATTACAATTAGGGCAATGTTCGTGCATATTGAACATGTTTTTTAAACTGTACGGATTTTTTATTTTAAAAACATCTCCTTTGTGGCACTGAGGACACTTATTGAATAAAACAGAATATGTTTTTGATGCGATTTTCATATTAAAAAAAAATGCTTTAATTATTAATTAAAGCATTTTGATTGTTAATGTTAAGCTACTACTTGTTTTTGAACGCGTTTACGTTCGTTTTCATCTAAAATAATTTTACGAATACGTAAGTGAT
>CAZTCG010000162.1:2238-5014 GCA_964612005.1 uncultured Flavobacteriaceae bacterium
ATTCATCGTTTGCAATGTATTCCATTGATTCTTCCAATGAAAACTTAATAGGAGGTGAAATTCTCATTTTCTCATCCGTACCACTTGCACGCATGTTTGTTAATTTTTTCTCCCCACATAAGTTTATAACTAAATCATCAGGACGAATATGCTCACCTACTACCATTCCAGGATATACTTCTTCACCCGGAGCAATAAAGAATTTGCCTCTGTCGTGCAATTTATCAATACTATAAGCAACTGCAACACCTTTTTCCTTGCTGATCAATACACCCGCAATTCGTTGTGCAATTGCGCCTTTCCATGGTTCATATGATTTAAAGCGATGCGCCATGATTGCCTCACCAGCTGTTGCAGTTAATATATTATTACGTAAACCAATAATACCACGAGAAGGAATTTCAAATTCCATGTGAACTAAATCTCCTTTTGGTTGCATCACCAACATATCTCCTTTACGTTGAGAAACCAGGTCAATTACTTTACTGGTTGATTCTTCAGGGCAATCAACTGTTAACACCTCAACCGGCTCACATTTTTTTCCGTCAATTTCTTTAATGATAACCTGTGGCTGACCTACCTGCAATTCGTACCCTTCACGACGCATTGTTTCGATTAATACTGATAAGTGAAGAATACCACGACCATAAACTAAATAAGAATCAGGTGATGCAGTTTCTTCAACACGAAGAGCAAGATTTTTCTCTAACTCTTTCATTAAACGATCGCGTAAGTGACGTGATGTAACAAACTTACCATCTTTACCAAAGAATGGAGAGTTATTGATGGTGAACAACATGTTCATGGTTGGTTCATCAATAGCAATTACCGGCAATCCTTCAGGGTTTTCAAAGTCAGCAACTGTATCACCAATTTCAAACCCTTCAATTCCTGTAAATGCGCAAATATCGCCTGCAACCACTTCGGTAACTTTTGTTTTACCTAAGCCATCAAATACAAAAAGTTCTTTAATTCTTGATTTCAAAATGCTTCCGTCTCTTTTTACAACACTCACGGGCATGTTTTCCTTTATTGTGCCTCTGTAAACACGACCAATAGCAATACGACCGATAAAAGAAGAATAATCCAATGATGTGATTTGTAATTGTAAAGTTCCTTCGCGTTTTGGAGCTTCAGGAATTTTTTCAATGATGGTATCCAATAAATAAGTAATATCTTCAGTAGGTGTTTTCCAATCCGGTCCCATCCAACCTTGTTTGGATGAACCATAAACAGTTGGGAAATCCAATTGTTCTTCGGTTGCATTTAAGTTAAAGAACAAATCGAATACCATATCATGCACTTCATCAGGTTTACAATTTGGTTTATCAACTTTATTAATTACTAAAATTGCTTTTTTACCTTGAGAAATAGCTTTCTGAGTAACAAAACGTGTTTGTGGCATTGGTCCTTCAAAAGCATCTACTAATAAGATAACCCCATCAGCCATATTTAACACACGCTCTACTTCACCACCAAAATCGGCGTGACCAGGAGTATCAATGATATTGATTTTATGACCTTTATAGGTTACAGCAACGTTTTTAGCAAGAATGGTAATTCCTCTTTCTCTCTCTAAATCGTTGTTGTCAAGAATCAATTCTCCGGTTTCCTGATTTTCGCGAAATAATTTACAAGTGTGAAGGATTTTATCAACCAACGTAGTTTTACCGTGGTCAACGTGAGCAATAATAGCAATGTTACGAATAGTGGACATGTTTAATTTTTTGAGGGCGCAAAGGTAGAATAAATTCATTGAATTTCAATTAATTTCAATTGAAAATAATGAAAGTTTAAAGTGTGTCTTTTAAAATTAAAGAAAAAGCCCAGGAAGTAATCGGGAATTTTGAGTTTAAGCAATCACAGGAGGAGGCTCCATAACATGACCACAATTTTTACATGTTCTTAAATGTAAATCGTTATAAAATTTTTTAAAAACGGATTGAAATTGATTAGCAATGTCAGTTAACGTAAAATATTCTTCATATAGTTTCGTGTTACATTGCTCACAAAACCAAAGTAATCCATCTTTTTCACTTTCCTTGCGTTTACGCTCAATTACTAATCCAATAGTATCTTTAAATCTTCTTGGATTATGAGGAACATTAGGGGGTAATAAAAAAATCTCACCCTCATTTATTGGGACAGTAACAGCTTTACCATCTTCCTGAATCTGAACTTCAATATTCCCTTTAAGCTGATAAAAAAACTCTTCACTTTCGTTGTAATGATAGTCTTTTCTGGAGTTTGGACCACCCACAACCATTATAATAAATTCAGCATCTTTATAAACCACTTTATTATTAACGGGTGGTTTAAAATTATCTTTATTGTCTTCAATCCACTTTAAAAAATTAAATGGTCGTGTAATGCTCATGATTTTTTTTTCAAATCTAATTTTAATATTGAAAAAAAGCAAGAATCAATTTTAAGTAGTATTTTATAAATTAGTACTTTGTAAAACGATGAAGAAATTATTTTACTACTTTATTTCATTTTATTTAATCTGTAATTTTTACTCCTGTAAAAAAGAAAATTTATGTGATTGTATTAAAGGCACGGGTAAAGATGTAGTAGAAGAAAGAGTAGTTAAATCTTTTAATAAAATTTTAGTTCTTGATAAAGTAGAAGTACATTTAATAAAAGGAAATGATTTTAGTGTAAAAGTTATTGCAGGTTCAAAGGTGATTTCACTAATAAAAACAGAAGTTGAAAACGGAAAATTAATCATTTCGGATAAAAACAAATGTGATTTTACAAGGAGTTACAAACGTAA
>CAZTCG010000163.1:0-2669 GCA_964612005.1 uncultured Flavobacteriaceae bacterium
TTAATGTGTTAGCAGAAAAATGCACTACCTCTACGTTGATTGGGAGGGTGGTTAAGGATGAGAGAAGTATTTGAGATGAGAGATTAAAGTAGAAAGATAGAATAGGGTTAAAGTATTTGAGATGAAAGATTTAAGTAAAAAGACAAACTAGGGTTTAATTTCGGGATTTATAATTTTTATTTTTTGAATAGTTTCACCAAAACACATACATAAATGGCCCACAATTATAAGGAACTTAAAATTTGGCAACGCGCTTTAGATGTGGTAGATTATTGTTACGATTATGTTGCAGATTTTCCAATTGATGAACGATTTAATCTCAAATCACAAATTGTAAGATCAGCATGTTCAATCCCCGCAAATATTGCTGAAGGTTGCGGAAAAAGAACAAAAAAACATTTTGCCGAATTTGTATCAATTTCTTTAAGTTCTTGCTTTGAATTGGAAACTCACATATTAATTTCCAAACGAAGAAAATTTGGTTCCTCAACCTTAAATGAAAAATTGCTAGCCGAATTAAATGAGTTAAAAAGGATGATTTACTCATTCAAGGAAACATTAGAAAAATCAACCTAAGGTTTTAAAACTTTCAATCTTTCATCTTAATACGTTAAATACTTAGAAAAACATGAATCTACAAGATATAAAACAACGTTTCGGAATAATAGGAAGTTCCATTCAACTGGATAGAGCCATTGATATTGCGCGTCAGGTAGCGCCAACGGATTTGAGCGTTTTAATTACCGGCGAAAGCGGCACAGGAAAAGAGGTTTTCCCCCAAATCATTCATCAGTTTAGTTCAAGAAAACATGGGCAATACATTGCTGTAAACTGTGGAGCAATTCCTGAAGGAACAATCGATAGCGAATTGTTTGGCCATGAAAAAGGATCTTTTACCGGAGCGCACGAAGCCCGAAAAGGATATTTTGAAGTTGCCAATGGCGGAACCATTTTTTTGGATGAAGTAGGGGAGTTGCCTCTTGCTACACAGGCTCGTTTATTACGTGTATTGGAAACAGGAGAATTTATTCGTGTGGGATCGAGTAAAGTCCAAAAAACAGATGTTCGGGTTGTTGCTGCAACCAATGTTAATTTACCCAATGCCATTGAAAAGGGAAAATTCAGGGAAGATTTGTATTACCGTTTGAATACGGTTCCAATTCTGCTTCCTGCATTGCGCGAGCGAAAAGAAGACATTCATTTGTTGTTTAGAAAATTTGCTGCTGACTTTGCAAATAAATACAGAATGCCTGTAATTAAATTAAATACTGAAGCAGAGCAAGCATTAATCAATTATTACTGGCATGGAAATGTAAGGCAATTAAAAAACATAGCAGAACAGATTTCAATCATTGAAAAAAATCGCGAAATTAATTCAGAAACCTTACTCAAATACTTACCGGTTCATCAAGGCTCTGTGTTGCCAAGTTTAATTAAAGCAGATGGAAGTTCAAGCACTGAAATGTCTGAAAGAGATTTATTATATAAAGTCTTGTTTGATATGAAAAAAGATTTAAACGACTTAAAAAAAGTTGTTCATGATATCATTCAATTCAATCAGGGAAATATTGCACCATTATCTACCGAAGACACTCAGCTCATTAATAGGATGTATGAAGATTCAGTACTAAGTATTCAACCAACAGCATCCGTTTCAGTCCCAATTAAAAATCATCAGCCAATCGTTATTGAAGAATCTTTATCATTAGCAGATAAGGAAAAAGATATGATAATTAAAGCACTTTTAAAATATAAAGGGAAACGTAAATACGCCGCTAAAGAATTAGGAATTAGTGAACGAACTCTTTACAGAAAAATAAATGAATACAGCATTAAAGAATAATTAAAAAAGTGTATTTTATGATTTGTTAAACTAAAAATAACAATACGTTTAATAAAGTTAAATTAATTTTCTTTAATTAAAATTTAAAAACTGATTATCAGTGTTTTATGTTTTTATTAAATTTTATTTTGGGTATTTTTAACATGATGTTATATTTTTACAACTTGTGTAAGGTGTATTTTTTGAATTATTGACATAAAAAAATAAAGTATGTTGAGAAAAATTTACTTAGGATTATTAGCAGTTATATTGTTTGGAGTTACTGCAATTGCTCAAAACAAAGGTGCCATAAAGGCAACCTTGCTTGATGATAAAACTAAAGAGCCATTAGCTTTTGCTAATGTAATTGTAACGAGTAGTGGTGCACAAGTTGCCACGGGAACTACTGATTTTGATGGTAATGTTATCATTAAGCCATTAGATCCAGGAAAATATAATGTTAAGGCGGTTTATGTTGGCTATAACAAAAAGGAAATAGCTGGGGTTGTTGTTGGTGCAGATAAGACAGCATATGTTACAATCTCTTTAGTGAATGACGGTGGAGTTCAGTTGGATGAGGTACAGATTGTATCTTACACAGAACCATTAATTGATCCAGACACTAAATCTGGTGGAACAGTAACTCGTGAAGAGTACCAAAACATGGCTACTAAAAACATATTCTCTGTTGCTTCAACTACCGCAGGTGTTTATCAACAAGATGAAGGTTCGGCGGTGAATGTTCGTGGTGGTCGTTCTGGCAACACACAAATTTTCATTGATGGTGAAAGAGCTATTGGAACAACTGGTATTCAATCAATGGCTCTGAGACGGTCGTGGCGGGTGA
>CAZTCG010000163.1:2679-5012 GCA_964612005.1 uncultured Flavobacteriaceae bacterium
TTAGTGTAATTTTAGGTGGTTTACCAGCTCAGTATGGAGATGCAACAAGCGGAGTTATTAGTGTTACAACACGTGGACCTCAGCCTAAATTTTTTGGTGGTGTTGAAGCAATTTCTTCTCAATTAACGGACAAATACGGTTATAACTTTTTAGGTTTTAGTATTGGCGGTCCAATCTGGAAGCAGAAAGATTCAACTGGAGTTAAGAAACCTAAATTAGGGTTCTTTTTAGCAGGTGAAATTTATCGTGAAAAAGATCCAGATCCTTCTGCGGTTGGTAATTACAGAATTAAAGATGATAAATACAATGAAATCAGAGAAAAACCATTGATTAAACAAGAAAACGGATTATTTCTTCCTGCTGCTGCTTTTGTCACAAATGATGATATGGAAATCATTAAAGCAAGACAAAATGTAGCAAACAATGTTATTCGTTTGAATCCTAAATTAGATTTTAAAGTGAATGACAATCTAAACATTACTTTAGGCGGAACTTGGGATTACAGAAGATTTCATTCCTACAGCAGAAGTTATGCACTATTTAACTCAGAAAATAATCCATTAACTACTCAAAGCACATGGAGAACTTTTTTACGACTACAACAAAAATTTGGTAAACAAAATGCCAAAGAAGATGAAAAATCTCAGTCAACTGTAAAAAATGCTTACTTATCATTCCAAGTTGGTTACCAAAAATACAATCGTATAACTGAAGATGATACTCATAAGGATAAATATTTCAGATATGGTTATGTTGGTAAGTTTAATAATCTCCGTTATGATAATCCGTTGTTAAGTGACACAACTAAAGCTGTTGATTATGATTACAATGGTGATGGAATTGTTGATACAACCATTAATTATCATACAGCTAATGGAGTTAATTGGAATGTTGCAGGTTTTGATACCTTACTTACCTTTACACCAGCCCAAGATGATATTAATTCTGCTGCTGTTAATTACACCAAGCAGTTTTTTAATGAATTTGATTTATTTCCTATTTTTAATACAAATGTTGTACAAGGTTTTGGTGGCTTAATAAATGGTGGAAGACCTAGCAGTATTCATAATCTTTGGACAGCTTCTGGAGTTCAATATCCTGGCTATGTAAAACAAGATCAATCCATTTTTAGGATTACGACAAGTTTTTCAGCAGATATTAAAAACCATGCAGTAATGATTGGTTTTGAATATGATCAAAGAAATTACAGTCAGTTTATTGTAAGTGATGCCTTTGGATTATGGAACTTGAGCCGCCAGTTATCTAATAGACATTTAGCAGATTTAAGCTCACTTAATCCAACAATTGATACAAACGCGACTACAGGAGAAATTAATATAAATTATTTACCTCAATATAATCAGCTGACTAATTTTAATAAAAATTTATATGAAGTTTTGGGTTATACTCAAGATAAGTATATTAATATTGATGGACTTGATCCTGACTTGTTAAAATTGGAAATGTTCAGCCCTGATGAGTTATTAGCTGATGGTAATGTTTACATTTCTAATTTCGGATATGATTATTATGGGGATAAAATTAAAAATAATGTTGTATTCGATGATTTTATGACAAAATCAAGAATAAGCAAATTTGGGGATACCATTTTTGATCGTTCAATTGGAGCATTTAAACCAATTTATTTATCAGGATATATTCAGGATAAATTTGATTTCAAAGACATGAAATTTAACGTAGGTATTCGTATTGATCGTTATGATGCAAATCAAAAAGTTTTAGCTGATAAGTACTTATTTAAACCGGCTTACACTCGTAAAGAAATGGCAGGGCAAAATTATTACAATGTATCTGGTTTAGATAAAGCACAAGGGGTACCTGAAGAGGCTGTTGTTTATCTTGCTGACGGTAATACAGAAGTTGCTGGTTATAGAGATGGAAATAATTGGTACGATGTAAATGGAAATTTAGTACAAGATCCAAAAGTTATCCTTGATAAATCAAATGGAGTTGCTAATCCTGCATTGAAAAAAGATGACGCATTCTATTCTGGTAAATATACCTATTCTAATAACGCATTTAAGGATTATAAGCCACAGATTAATGTTATGCCACGTTTGGCTTTTTCATTCCCGATTTCTGACGTCGCTAATTTCTTTGCACATTATGATGTATTAACACAACGTCCTTCAGATGTATACAATAGATTAGATCCAATTGCTTATTACTACTATCAGCAATCAATTACTCAAGGTAACACTTTTAATAACCCTGATTTAAAAGCTGAAAAAACAATTGATTATGAGTTAGGGTTTACTCAAATTTTAAATGAACGTAAAAGTGCAGCATTAAAATTATCAGCCTTTTACCGT
>CAZTCG010000164.1:0-3356 GCA_964612005.1 uncultured Flavobacteriaceae bacterium
TATGAAATAACCATGTTGCGACCAGCTCAAAAACAAATGACTAAACATGGTTATACCATATGGCAATTTAAAAACAAATAATTAAGACATATGAAAGTGATAATAATTTTTACAGTTGTTTTTTTTAGTTTTAATTTGATTGCAAAAGAACTTACTTTAAAAGAATTTAGAGTTAAATATAATTATCAAAAAGGCAACTACCAAAGAAGTTTTTTAATTGCAAAAAATAATTTAAAAGGTCAAAATACACCACCGTTAATTAGCTATTGTTATGCATTGAGTTTGTATAAAATTCAGGAGCAGCAATTAAAACTAAGTATTCTTGACCGCATTCTTAATTGAAAATTTCAAGATTAAAAAGAGATGATTACGTAACGATTTTAACTGCTGCTGACTCCTCTGTTTTAGATGAAATTAAAAATAAGGCAATTGAGTTTTCAGAAGAAGAAATTAAAAAGTTTCCGAATAAATCGATAAAACGTTTGGAAACATTAATTGCAATCTATGGAGACACGGCTGAAATATATAAGGTTTACAAATTAGAAGAATTAAATAGAAATCAACTAAATAAAAAAATTAAAGATTCAGTATTGGTTAGTAAAATTAGTGCTGCGAAGGCTAATGAACAATTAGTTTATGTTAAAGAAAAAATGGAGACAATTTATCTTGTGGATACGATAGAAAAAATGTGTGAAACGAAACTTACAAATGATCAAAAATTGGTACTTAAAACAGCTTTAAAATTTCAATGTGTTAGCAGGTATCCAAATAAAAAAAGTAATCCTCAAATTATTGAGTTTTTTCATGATATTGGATTCAAAAATATTAATGATGATAATATAAGTTGGTGTGCTGCATTTGTCAATTATTGTTTAAAACAAAATGGGTATCATTTTTCACACTCGCTAGTAGCTAAGGACTGGTTAAAAACAGGGACTGAAATTAAAAATCCATTACCCGGTGATGTGGTTGTTTTTTGGAGAGGCAAAAGAAATGGTTGGCAAGGTCATGTTGCTTTTTATGTTAAAGAAGATAAACAGAATAACTTAATTTATGCCTATGGAGGCAATCAAGATGGATCAGTTTGTCTTAAGCCTTTTCCTAAAAGTCAGGTAGTTGCATACAGAAGACCCGTTAAATAAGTTAAGTTATTCAGAATTTATGAAATTTTAATTTTTATGTAAATAATGCTGTTTTATTTTGCTTAAATTTAGCGTTCGGATAAAAAATTGTGGAACAAAATATCATTATAAATAAACTCGATGAATTCATCAGGAAGTTTTACAAAAACCAATTGTTGAAAGGAGTTATCTATTCCTCAGGTATTTTAGTTTTACTTTTTTTGTTTGTAATTACAGCCGAGTATTTTGGTGAATTTGGAATAGGTGTTAGAACCTTTTTGTTTTACACATTTTTACTAAGTGGTTTCTATGTGGTTTTTAAATTTATAATCACACCACTTTTAAAATTGAATAAACTAGGTAAAGTTATTTCACACGAAGAAGCAGCGACAATTATTGGGAAACATTTCAGCAGCGTTCAAGATAAATTATTGAATGTGCTTCAATTGCAACAAAAGAAATCAGATTTTCATTCGCAAGAACTTTTACAGGCAGGTATTCAACAAAAAATAATTGAATTAAAGCCGCTTCCTTTTTCTTCAGCAATTGATTTCAAAGAAAACCTGCATTATCTAAAATATGCCCTTATTCCTTTGTTTTTGTTGTTAATCATTTCCATAGTATCTCCAAAAATATTAAGTATTGGATCAGAACGGATTATCAATTACTCTAATACATTTGAGAAACTAGCACCATTTCGATTTAATATCAAAAACAAAAATTTAAATTGTTTTCAGCAACAAGATTTTGATTTACAAGTTGAGTTAAGTGGCGATGAATTTCCGAATGAACTTTTCATCTCAATCAACCAAGCAGAATATCAACTGAAAAAAGAAAGCAATTCTACTTTTTCCTACACATTTAAAAATGTGCAGGAATCTATTCCATTCAGTTTGAATGGTGCCGGTTTTATCTCAAATTCATATTTGCTAAATGTGTTGCCTAAACCAAGTTTATCTGATTTTTCGTGCATGTTGGATTATCCGGCATACTTAAACAGAACTGATGAAACCATTGCCAACACAGGTGATTTAGTTGTTCCTGAAGGAACAAAAATTACATGGAAACTTCACACAAAAAATGCTAATGAACTGCAATTGTTGTTTGATGATACCAATATGAGAATTTCTCCTGTAACTGAAAACGAATTTACATTAAGCAGATTGTTCCTTCAATCGAGTAATTACTCCATAGTAGCCGGAAATCAATTTGCAAAAGGATTAGACTCGGTGAATTATGCCATTCAGGTAATAAAAGATGCATATCCGGAAATTATGATGACTGAAACAAAAGATTCATTGAGAGAAGGCATCAGTTATTTTTCAGGCAATATAAAAGATGATTATGGGTTTAATCGTTTGCAGTTTATAACTACTATTTCATCAAAAGATTCTAGCGGAAAATCTACTTCGAAATCAACTAATGAATTATTATCCATTCAGAAAAATGCAAGTTCGCAAAGTTTTGTTTTTGCAAGTGATTTTCAAAAATTACAACTAAAACCTGGCGACCGCATTGATTATTACTTTGAAGTATTTGATAACGATGGTGTACACGGCCCAAAATCTGCAAAATCTCAGCTGCTAACTTTTAAAGCACCTACCTTGGAGGAAATGGAAAACCAACTTTCTGAAAAAAATAAAGACATTAAAAACGATTTGGATGAAAGCATAAAAAAAGCAAAAGACCTGCAAACACAAATTGCCGACCTAAACAGAAATGTCTTGGAGAAAAAACAATTAGGCTGGGAAGAGAAAAAAAAGCTGGAGAATTTAATTGATAAACAAAAAAATCTGGAACAACAGATTCAGCAAATTCAACAACAAAACGATATCAATCAGCAGAATCAAAATCGCTTTCAGCAACCTGATGAATCCATTCTTGAAAAGCAACAGCAATTAGAACAATTGTTTGAAAACATAATGACTCCGGAAATGAAAAAATTATTTGAAGAGTTGCAGAAATTAATGGAGAAACTGGATAAAAACAAAGTTCAGGAAACATTAGAAAAAATGGATCTTTCAAATAAAGATATTCAGAAGGAATTGGACAGAACTCTAGAACAATTTAAGGAAATGGAGGCCCAGCAAAAAATGGAAAACATCGCTAAAAAATTAGATGAGCTCTCCAAAAAACAAGACGAACTTTCTAATCAATCAGAAAATAAAAATTCAGATGCAAAGGAATTAAATGCAAAGCAAGATGAATTGAATAATTTATTTGATCAGGTAAAAG
>CAZTCG010000164.1:3366-4276 GCA_964612005.1 uncultured Flavobacteriaceae bacterium
TAGACAAGGAACAAAAAAACGCAAGCGACCAATTAAAACAGAACAACAAAAAAAATGCCTCCAAATCGCAAAAAAATGCTGCAAAGCAAATGAAAAGCATGAGTGAGAAAATGGAAAATGCCATGGATCAAATGGAGCAGGACCAGAATTCGGAAGATATGCAATCACTAAGGCAAGTGATGGAGAACTTGATGCATGTTTCGTTTGAAGAAGAAGAACTCATCAAAAAATCACAGAAGATCAAAACCAACGATCCGCAATACAATAAAATTGCCCAGCAACAAAAGAAATTACAGGACGATTCTAAAATGATAGAAGATTCTTTGTTGGCCTTAAGTAAAAGAAACCCGATGGTTTCGGCGTCCATCAATCGTGAAATTTCAGCTATTCAAATGAATATGAAAAAAGCCATTGCGGCTTTAGCTGAAAGACAAACCAGCGAAGCGTTGGTTAGGGAACAAAACGCAATGACCTCGATTAACAACCTTGCTTTGTTATTGAACGAATCACTCGAGCAAATGCAAATGCAGGCACAAAAACAGCAGCAATCTAAACCAGGAAGTGGTTCGTGCAAAAAACCGGGCGGCAAACAAGGTAAACCAGGAATGTCCAATATTCGTGACATGCAGCAATCGTTGAATAAGCAGTTAGAGCAGATGAAAAAAATGCTGGAAGAACAAGGCAAAAATCCAAATGGTAAAAAACCAGGCGAGCAACAAGGCAATAAACCCGGAGGAAAAACCGGAAATGGAGGTATGATGCCTGGAGGAAACAGCGAACAGTTTGCTAAAATGGCTGCACAACAAGAGGCAATTAGAAGAGCAATACAGGAAGCCATGAAAGGAATGCAAAAGAAGGAAGGAAATGAGCCGGGAGGCGATTTGGCTAAAAAAATGGAAGAAACAGAGAC
>CAZTCG010000164.1:4286-4994 GCA_964612005.1 uncultured Flavobacteriaceae bacterium
CGTGCTGGTGTGATTGAAACCAATTTCCGTGAAGAAACAGAGACCGATTTGGTGAATAAAATGATTACGCAGGAGACAATTAAACGTCAACAAGAAATTTTAACAAAATTATTGGAGCACGAAAAAGCCGAACGGGAAAGGGAAATGGACGAAAAAAGACAATCAAATGAATCAAAAAATGAAAATTTTAGTAACCAAAATCTTTTTTTAGAGTATAAACGATTAAAAGAGCAAGAATTGGAGTTATTAAAAACAGTCCCTGCCTCATTAAACCCTTATTACAAGCAAAAAGTGAATACTTATTTGAATAATTTTAATAATACTTTAAACACGAAATGATACTTGCACCTAACAAAAAGCTAAAATTATCATCAACAACTCAAAATTTAATGTTGGTTGAAAGAATGGTTGAAGATGTTTGTGAACTTTATAATATTAGTGAAGAAAAATACGGGAATATTGTTGTTTCTGTAACCGAAGCTGTAAATAATGCTATTGTTCATGGAAATCAGGGGGATCCTGATAAAGAATCTAGTATTGCCTTTAAATCTTCACCAACTGATATTTCATTTGTAATTGAGGATCAGGGGCCTGGTTTTGATTATACAACATTGCCCGATCCAACTGCACTTGAAAACCTAGAAAAAGATAGTGGATGAGGTATTTTTTTGATGCAACATTTGGCCGATAAGGTCGAATTTGAGGATG
>CAZTCG010000165.1:0-4963 GCA_964612005.1 uncultured Flavobacteriaceae bacterium
AAGGAGGTGATTTTAAACACGATTTATTAAATGAAGAAGCGCATCATAATTTTAAAAAAAATTCAGGCTTCTTTAAAAAAATATTTGGAAAATGATTTATATAAAAACACGCGATGAAATTGAATTGATGCGTGAATCTGCACAATGTGTTTCAAAAACATTAGGAATGTTAGCTGCAGAGTTAAAAGAAGGGGTTGAATTAGCTCGATTAGATAGATTAGCGGAAGAATTTATAAGAGAAATGGGAGGTGTACCATCTTTTAAAGGCTATGGAGGTACTTATCCAGCTTCTTTATGTATTTCGGTAAACGAAGCAGTTGTTCATGGAATACCTGGAAAATATATTGTTAAAGATGGAGACATTGTATCTATTGATTGTGGTGTATTTAAAAATGGCTTTCATGGAGATCATGCCTATACTTTTTGCGTTGGAAACGTAAAACCAGAGGTGAAAAGATTGGTGGATGTAACAAAAGAATGTCTTTATGTTGGAATAGAGCAAGCTTGTTTACACAATAGAGTAGGAGATATTGGTTACGCAATACAACAACATGCCGAAAAAAATGGTTATGGTGTAGTTAGAGAATTAGTGGGTCATGGTTTGGGTAAAAATTTACACGAAGATCCGCAGGTTCCTAATTATGGTAGAAAAGGTACCGGACCGAAATTGCGTGATGGAATGGTTATCGCTATAGAACCCATGATTAATATGGGGAAAAAAGATGTTAAGCAAGCAGCTGATGGTTGGACAATTGTAACAAAAGATGGGTTACCATCTGCTCATTTCGAGCATGATGTAGCAATTGTAAATGGTAAACCAGAAATACTCTCTACTTTTGAGTTTATTGAAGCTGCTCTTAAAAATAAGTAATTGCTAAAATTGTATTTTCTCAAAAGAAAATCCTTTATCTGATAAATGCTCTATCACTCTTGGAAGTGCATACATCATATTATCTTTGGCCTTTATACTATCATGGAAAACAATGATTGAACCCGGACGCGTATTTTCTATTACGTTTTTCAAGCATTTTTCCGGACTAACAACTTGAGAATAATCGTAACTCAATACATCCCATAAAATAATCTTATACGATTTGGAAAGTTTTCTGATTTGAGAAAATTTTAATTGACCATAGGGTGGTCTAAATAGCTTACTACCATTTAATAAATCATTGCATTTTGTTACATTCTCAAAATAGGTTTCATTGTTTGTGTAAAAACCTTTTAAATGGTTAAATGTGTGGTTACCTACCGAGTGCCCATCTTCAATTAATCGTTTATAAATATGAGGATGCTTAACTATATTGTCTCCTACACAAAAAAAAGTAGCCTTTATGGAGTAAGATTTTAAACGTTCAATAACCCATTCTGTAACATCAGGTATGGGGCCATCATCAAAAGTGAGGTAAACTTTTTTTTCGTATGATGGCATTCGCCAGATTCCGCTTTTGTATAATTTTCTTACAATGGATGGAGGACTGGCGAACATTTTACAAAATTAATTTATTGCATTGCAGGTAAATTAGGTTGCATTGCATCAATTTCTTCAGCCGGTAATATATTTTTAATTCGTATTAAAAATTTATCCGATAATTCTTTATCTCCATATGCCGCAGTTAATGATATGAGTCGATTCAAAATATCAGCAGTTTGACGCATTTCGCGGCCGTAAAAATTCTTTTGTTCAACTTTCATTTTATTATAAAACTGCTGATCTTTTTCAAAAATGTCAAACAATCGATTTGCTAATTTATTTCCTTTGTCTTTTGCTCCACCCTGATAATATGCAACACAAATAGAATACATAGTTGCATCAAAAGGAACATTAAATTCAGGCATTTCTTCCATAGCTTTATCTAGTACTTTAATTGCCTTACTTTTTTTCCCTTTTTCAATTAGAGCAGATGCAAGCTGAGCAATTTGGATTCGCATATTGGATGCCATTCTTAAACAATTTTCGTCTAAATACACTCCTTGATTTTTCATGCCACCAAACTGGAATTTCATGATATTATCATACATAATATCTTCAGCTATTCTTGGTCCGCCACTAGCCATTTCGCGTTCTGTTGATTCGATAGGAACTAAACGATATGCTAAACCTTCTAATTGGAGGTATTTATCTAAGTTTAAATATGCATCAGCGCCTGTTGTAACAGCAAAATAAACAGGGCGATTCCAGTCATTTGCAGCAAGCAAATCCATAATCATTAAATCATTTTTCAAAACATAATTGCGTTGAATTTCCCAATTTAAATTTTTCAGAACTCTTCCTGCCATATCTTTTTGAACAGTTCCATTATTTACAACCTTTGCAGAATCAACATTAACTTTAATTTTTTTAGTAGGAAAAATATCCAATGCTTTTTCTCTACCAGGAATTTGCCATTTATTTTGAGGGTCGTCGCTGGCAACAAATTTCATTAATTCTTTAATATCAACGTAACCTAAATCCTGATCATTGAAGTAAACTACATCTCTAGTACCTTGAACATACTTTTTAGGATCTAGTGTAAATGGAACCGGTGCAGATTCATAAGCAGCTCGTCTCATTTGGTTAATGTACCAATCTGTTTGCAATAAACTTAAATTTACAACTCTTACATCAGTTCTTATTCCTTCCACTTCCTGCGCATACCAAAGCGGGAAAGTATCGTTATCGCCATTGGTGAAAAGAATTGCGTTTTTAGCACAACTATTTAGATAGTTAACAGCAAAATCTCTTGCCATGGTTCTGTTAGAACGATTGTGATCATCCCATCCTTCGGACGCCATTAGAGCAGGAATACCAATGGTTAAAATAAACGCAAGAGTTACTGCAACTTTTCCATTTATTTTTTTAGAAAGAAAATCAAAAATGGCAAGCATGCCAAATCCTATCCAAATAGAATATGCATAAAACGACGCTGCATAAGCGTAATCACGCTCTCTGGGTTGGTAAGGATATTGGTTAAGATATATAACAATGGCTAATCCTGTAAGTAAAAATAGTGCAGCCACCACAAAAGAGGTTGCTTTATCTTTTCTCAATAAATAGATTAATCCAATAATACCAAGAATAAAAGGTAAGCCATAAAATTTATTATTTCCTTTGTTGTCAGAAAGTGTATTAGGTAAATAATCCGAATTTACTTCCAATCTTGAGTCGTCAAAACCTTTTAAACCAGTTATCCAGTTTCCTTCAGTTGGATTATTAGTTAAACCTTGCACGTCATTTTGTCTTCCAATAAAATTCCAGGCAAAGTATCTTAAATACATATACCCAATTTGATAATTTTTAAAATAGGTAAGATTTTCTACAAAAGTAGGAACATACACAGTTTCAGTTTCACCCTCGTTGTTAGTTATTTGTTTTGGTCTGCCTTTAATATTACCCCAGTGACGGTATGCTGCTTCGTGCGAAGATTGTGTGCTCCACATACGTGGAAAAACAGTACAAAATTCTTTATCGTAGTTAGGTTCAGATTCTTTTCTGTCATCTGTAATGATGTATTTTCCACTTTCTTTATCTTTTGCATAAACAGGAGTTCCATCTAAATAAGGCTTTTGTTTATCCAATGGAGCATTATAATAATTTCCGTAACCAATTGGCCAGTCACCATATTGTTCACGATTTAAGTAAGACAACAAGGTAATTGCGTTTTCCGGATCGTTTTCATCCATTGGTGTGTTAGCTTGCGATCTAATTACTAATACAAAGAAGGAAGAATAACCAATTAACATCATTGCAAAACTTAATGCAATAGTGTTTAAAATTTCTTTTTTGTTTTTCAAATAATGCAAAGCTGCAACCATTCCTCCTAAAACAACTAATCGAGATAAAAATGATCCAGCACCTTTACCGCTGATTAGAGCAAAAACTGCAAAAACAATAGCAGTATAAAATGTAATTTTAAAATAACTTTCTTTTTCTTTTAATGAATAGATAATAGCGAAAGTGATGAAAGAAATTAGTAAAATAAAATAGAAAATTGTACCTGTATTAAATCCTAATCCCAAAGTATTAGTAAAAAATAACTCATAATCAGCTGAAAGTTTAACGATACCAGGGATTATACCAGCTTGAATACCGCCTAAAATAACCAATGATAAAATTCCTGTAACAAACCAGCCTTTCCAAGAAAAATCGTATTTTTTATAATAGTAGATAAAACAAATTGCAGGTATAACCAATAAATTTAATAAATGGACACCAATAGATAAGCCCATTAAATAGGCAATTAAAATGATCCAGCGAGTTGCAAGAGGTTCATCTGCTTCTTCTTCCCATTTTAAAATTGCCCAGAAAACAATAGCAGTGAAAAAAGATGACATGGCATAAACCTCTCCTTCAACGGCAGAGAACCAAAATGAGTCAGAAAAAGTATAAGCTAAAGCTCCTATTGAACCCGCACCTAAAATTGCAAACATTTTAGCACCTTCAATAGTTTCGCCAGATTTGATTATTACTTTTTTTGCTAATCGGGTAATTGACCAGAATAGAAATAAAATACTGAATGAACTGCACAAAGCACTCATAATATTAATCCACATAGCTGCTTTTGTAACATCACCAAAAGAAAAAAGAGAGAAAAATTTCGCAACTAATAAAAAGAATGGAGCTCCCGGAGGGTGACCAACTTCTAATTTTTGAGAACATGCAATGTATTCGCCACAATCCCAAAAACTTGCAGTGGGTTCAATAGTTGAACAATAAGTAAATGTGGCAATTGCAAAAATTAACCAACCTAAAATATTATTTAAGTTTTTGTAGTTGAGCATAGTTTTTAAAATAGTAGGCGAATTTAATTAAAATAAAACAAAATAATTTTCGAATTTTATTAAAAAAAAAACAAAATAATTAGGAAAATAAAAAAAATGATTATTTTTGCAACCCGTTCTATTAAAATTGTCCGATGGTGTAACTGGCAACACGCTTGATTTTGATTCAAGAAAGTCTAGGTTCGAGCCCTAGTCGGACAAC
>CAZTCG010000166.1:0-4908 GCA_964612005.1 uncultured Flavobacteriaceae bacterium
TTGGAAAAACTAAAGGTGCAATAACAAGCACAATAGTTTCATTTGGTAATGCAGATGCAAAATTTACCACATCAGTAACGGTATGTCGTTTTACTATATTTCCGGAAACAGGCGAATATGTTTTACCCACACGTGCAAATAGCAATTTTAGGTAGTCGTATATTTCGGTAACTGTTCCCACAGTTGAACGAGGGTTACGAGAAATCACTTTTTGTTCAATGGCAATTGCAGGAGAAATTCCTTTGATGTAATCCACTAAAGGTTTATCTAATCTTCCTAAAAACTGGCGTGCATAAGCAGATAAGCTTTCCACGTATCTGCGCTGACCTTCTGCATATAATGTATCAAAAGCAAGAGAAGATTTTCCTGAACCAGATAAACCGGTAATTACAACCAGTTTATTGCGAGGAATGGCGACATCCATGTTCTTCAAATTGTGCATGCGTGCACCTTTGATAATGATGTTATCTTTTGGACTTAATTTGGTAATGTCTTTTTCTGCCATATTCAGTTAATCTTCAATAAAAAATATAAATGAAAGAAGTATTTATTGTTGAATCAAATTTTAAAGGAATAAAATGCACAGATGTTTCACATTTTAATTAAATGTTGGATCTAAATCCAAACGACTTCTTAATTCTTTAAGCAATGGATTTTTAAGTGCCATTAAATTAAATTTCTCTGAAGGTGTTAATGCCTTTTTCTGTTTATTATCCTCCAATTCAGAAATTACAATTGTAATCGAATTATTTCTAACTTCTTTACGAATAAAATCTAAGAAATCCTGTTTTATCTCATCAAATAAATGATGCTGCGCATCATTTGTAAGTAATATCTTTAATTGTTGATTTTCATATTTTAAAAATTGTTCTGCCAACATAGCAACAACCTGGAATTCCTTTGTTTCATTTTTAATACTTAAATATTTTTTTATAGCAGCAAAAAGATCAGCACTTGTAAATGGCTCATTAAGATTTACATTATCAACATCAGCTTCCGACTTAGCTTCTTTTTCATCAGAAGACACTAATGAATTTCTATTTATTTGATTTAGCCGGAAACCTGATTTTATATCTAAATCTTTAAAAGAGGTAACAGGTTTATTGGTAGTTGTATTAGAAACGTATGTAGGTGCAGGTGATGAAACAACCTGATTACTGATAGATAAATTAGAAGAAGGAACTAACTCATCTTTTTTTTTTCTGCATCTATTGATGCAGCATTATTTAGGTAGCTTATTTGCATTAAAGCAAGTTCAACGGCTAGCCGCTGATTTTTAGCAATTCTGTAATTAACATCTAATCTTCCAATTATTCCAAGAGCTTTAAGTAAAAAACCATTTGAACAATTTTGTGCCTGTTGCAGGTAAGTATCTTTAATGTTTTGACTTGTTTCTAATAATTGAACAGTAGCCGGATCTTTACATACTAACACATTTCTGATGTGTTCACCTAATCCAACAATAAAATGATGCCCATCAAACCCATTTTTAAGAATCTCATCAAATATTAATAATACATCCGACAATCTGTTTTGGTTTAACGCATCTGTTACTTTAAAATAATAATCGTAATCTAGTATATGTAAATTATCAGCAACAACTTTATAGGTAATGTTACTTCCAGAAAAACTCACCATCTGATCGAAAATACTGCAAGCATCTCGCAATCCGCCATCTGCTTTTTGAGCAATAACCCTTAGCGCTTCAGGTTCAGCACTCACTCCTTCAGTAGAAGCAATATGTGCTAAATGATTCGCAATATCTTCGTTTTTGATTCGGTTAAAATCAAAAACCTGACAACGGGAAAGAATTGTGGGAAGTACTTTATGTTTTTCGGTAGTAGCTAAAATAAATACTGCATGTTTTGGTGGTTCTTCCAATGTTTTCAGAAAAGCATTGAACGCACTATTAGAAAGCATGTGTACCTCGTCAATAATATACACTTTATGTGTACCTAATTGCGGAGCAAACCTTACCTGCTCAACAATCATCCTTATTTCATCAACACTATTATTACTTGCCGCATCTAATTCATGAATATTTAATGAAGCATTTGCATTAAATGAAGTGCAGGATTCACAGGTATCGCAAGCTTCACCTTCTGAAGTAATATTAAAACAATTAATTGTTTTTGCTAAAATACGTGCACAAGTTGTTTTACCAACACCACGTGGACCGCAAAACAAAAATGCCTGAGCTAAATGATTGCTAGTAATGGCGTTTTTAAGTGTATTGGTAATATGCTGTTGCCCTACAACCGTTCTAAACGTTTGTGGACGATACTTACGAGCCGATACAATATAATTATCCATTTTCGAAAGGTAAATTTAATGTTTTATGTGGGTTTGTTAATAAATTAAAATACGAATAGAAGTATTTTTTTCAAACAACTGTTTAAAAGTTTTATTCGCTTATTTTTGAGGCATGTTAAGAAAAATGAAATTCTTAATTTATTTGCTTTTTTGTGGCGTTTTGGGTTTTGCTCAACGCAACTATATTATTCAAGGTATTTTATTAGAAGAAGACAGTATTAATCCAATTCCGTTTGCCTATGTAATTAATACTAAAACTGGAAATGGCGCTTTAAGTAATTATGACGGTAAATTTAGTATCATAGCTAGCGATAAAGACAGCATAACTTTTTCATATTTAGGATATTTAAAACGTAGTATAGCAGTTAAAAATATCCGTAACTTAAATGATAGTACTAAAACATTTTTAACGGTTTATTTATTAAAGAATATTTTCCTTCTTAAAAGCTATGACGTGTATGATTTTAAGATTAAGCCATACGAACGGGATTACATGAACAGAGTAATTAATAGGCCAAGAGTTAATGGAATTAATTCTTTTGAAAGTCCCATTTCAGCGCTTTACGATGCGTTTAGTCATAAGGGAAAAGCCAATCGTAAATTGGCAGCTTTGTATGAACAAATGCTGATTGATGAATTGGTTGAAAAAAAATTTAATGCTGAAATTTTAAGAAGATTAACAGGAGATGAAACCATTGACTTTGAAAAATTCAGAAGATTTTGTTATAACATTTCCGACCAGTTTATCATCATGAATGATGGCTACGACTTGTATGCTCCAATTATGGAACGATACAGGAAATGGAAAAAAGAAGGTCGGTAAAAATTACTTACTTATTAAAAGTGCCTCTCCAGGCTTTATAGTATCAGATCTCAACTGATTCATTTCTTTTATAGAATCAACTGTTATATTATATTTTTTTGCAATAAGGCTTAATGTTTCGCCTGATTGAACACGATGATATTTTTGGTTGCTAATAGTTTTGATTTTAGTTGCCTCATAATTTTTTAGCCCGGAATGATAACTATTTTGAGAAGGATTTTTGTTAATTGAATGAAGTGTATTCATAATCGATTGAAAAAGCAATTTACCTTTTAATTTATAGCCATCGTGCGTTAAGTGTATGCCATCTTTTTTTGCATAACCCAACTCATTCCAGGTTTTAATTGTTCCAAAACCTCCCGATAAATCATACCAATTCCAAAATAAACAATCGTTCTTTTTAGCAAGTGAATCAATCATGTTTCGAAATGAAATTCCGGCAGTAATGAATTTCTTTTTGTAAAATAAATCCTGGGTTGATGTAAGTACAATTAAAATATCGGGGTTTATTTTTCTGAAAAGTTCAATGCTTTTCTCAATTTGTTCCCCTAATTTTTCATCTATGGCATTTTTAAATAAAATGTCGTTTGTGCCGAAATCGAGTATCACCAAATCCGGTTTTAAAATTACAGCATGTTTTACTAAATTTTCGATATTTAAAATAGAACGAAAGGGTGCAGCACCAACACCTAATGAGTGATAAACTATTCCGGTTTGTTTTTTTGTTTCAATATCTATTCCATAAAAACTAAATTGAAAAGTGGTATCATGTTCCATTAATTCAATACTAATTTCATTTATTGCTCCGGAATAATTAAGATTTTCCTTTATGCTTTTTTCATTAATAAAAAAAGTCGATGAATCAATCCTTAATTTAAAATTTGGCGTTAATGAGTCAACATTCATCAAAAGTTTTAATTCATATTCGTTTTGTTGAATTGCATTTTTAAATTTAAAAATTACATTGGCAGTTGTGTCTCTTGCATGAACAGCCATACCGCAAACACCCAATGGGATTGGAGCAGGAAACTGAAAGCTTTTACCATATTTCCATTTCCCAGTGTATTTGATGCTATAATTTACTGATGAATAGGTATTGGCAATGTTGTAAGGAAAAATCATTCCTCTTCCACCATCTCCAAAGATCTGCGTTAAATTTTCTCGAGCAACTGTTGTGGGCATTTCTGCTTGTATGTGACTGCCACCATAATGAAAAACTACTAATTTTTCTTGTTGTATAGATTTAAATAATTCTTGAAATACTTTTGATGTTTTATTGGAATAAAAGTTAAGATTACAATACGTTGTATCTATTCTCAACTTATCATAAAGCGTATCCTGCGCCTGAACAAGGAATGAAAAAATGATGAACAAATATGTGACACGAAATGAATTTACTTTATTCATCAGGAAATAATTTTTTATCAATTAACTCCAAACTATCTTTATAGGTTTGTGCATTTTTAAAGATACTATCTTTTTCCAATTTGGCTTTTAAAGCTGCTTGCCTTACCAACCCATTGTTGAAACCTAAATTATACATGCGTTGTATTGTGCCGTATGCATTTGCCGCATATAAACTTGGCGCAAAAATTAAATCATTGATGTGATTATCTCGAATTAAATTTAAAAGATTATGTTCTGAATAACGATAATCAATAATATATAGTTCCTCGTAATGACTGATTAAAAAAACAGAAAAGGCATTTCCCATGGAATTTTTTATAACCATGGCTTTCTTTCCATTTTTTATATTTGTTTTAATTTTTATT
>CAZTCG010000167.1:0-2986 GCA_964612005.1 uncultured Flavobacteriaceae bacterium
TTTTAATATAATCTTATCAGTTTGCGATTCGTAATCTACTATGATTTTATTTTTAAATGTGGTATAAAAAATTCCACCATCAAACTCAAATGTTATTTGTTGATTCTTTCTTTTATAATTAAAAGATGCGTTTATTGACCAACTTTCTTCCACCGGCTTATTAATTTCTTTTTTTACTTTTCGTGAACCGTTAAGTAATGCGTGTTCCTCTGATATAAATTGCAATTGTCGATATCCATTTCCTCCAAACAAATTAAACTGTAGCTTTTGATTCATCTTTCCCGTTATACCGGAACGATAGGAGGGAAGCAAGCCAGTTAACGCATTATAATCAATTCTACCAGAATTAATCAAAGATAAATTATTTGTTGCCCTCCATTCACTTTGGATGAAGTATCCAATATTATAGTTACTTAATAATTCGTTCTTTTCTTCGTTTATAACAAGGTTTGTGTTTTCATTACCTCTTGTGCCTCTAAAATTAATTCCGCTTTCTAAAAGAAGTTTATTTGTGTTTTTAATATACTCGAATTGACTAAACAGTATTTGCTGATTAGCAAGGTATTTATTAGTTCCGTAAAAAGCATCTTGTTCGTGAAATGCATGGCTTATTATATAATTTATACTCGATGTTTCCTTTTTATATTTAACTAATAGATTGTTTTCAGTTCTCTTACTAATTATGCTTTCACCGTATTTTGTCTCTTTTCCTCTATCATTTTTAGTCCAAGATATTTCTCCTCCCCAACGATCTTCAATAAAAATTCTGCTCGTTAGTTTAATAGTTTTCCTTTCAGAATCGTTTAACCATAAAGAATAAAACAGGTTTAGGTTTTTGTAGTTACTGAAATCAGTAAATGAATCTCTGTTTTTATCAACACTAAAAGTTGATCCAGCCGCATTAATTAAAAAAAGGTTTTTAGTTGATTTTATTTGGTTTTTAAAACCAATACTTAAGTCGTTTTCTCCCAAACTAGATGTTTGTATAGAAACATCCAGTTTTGCTAAATCGAGGTATTCTTTTGTTTTAATATCTATTGTTCCCGATATTCCCTCATTACTTATTTTACTATTGTAAGGGCCTTTGGTTATTTTTATTTCTTTAATTAATCCCAAAGGAATTCCGCTCAGCCCGTAGGAAGAGCCTAAACCACTTATAGAAGGTATACCATCAATACATAATGCAGAATAAATTCCTGGTAAATTATTGATCTGAATTTCCGTACTATTACATACTCCACAGGTAGTTCTTGCATTTATTCCGGTTATTGTATTAATTCCTTCACATAAATTTCTATTTCCATTATTTGATAGCTTGCTACCGCTAAAAGTTGTTTGTTGATAATTTACACCGGTATTTTCTTTCATTCCTCCAACAGTAACTTCTGATAATACATATTGTTTGTCTGTTATATTGTTTTCAATCGTATCAGAATAATTATGAATTTTAAAATAATTAGCATATTCAATTCCTTTATCGGAGAGTAATTCATAATAATACGTACCTGTATCTTTTATTGAAATTGAATAGGTGTTCTCGTTAACTTGCTCACAATTATTTAAGCCAGGAATACATATTTTATCAATGGGATTTTTGGTTGTGATTTCAATTTTTCCCATCAGGTAAATAGCTTGACTAAACCCAGTTTTAAAAAAAAGAAAAAATAATATGAATAAAAAATATCTTATTTTTATCATTGTTAGATTAATCTAATAAATAAGTTTTATAAAAATAAGAATTTGGTTTTAATTATTCACTTAAAGTTTTATATTTTTGTGTAGTGAAAACATTTACAGAGGAGAATTACCTAAAAGCGCTTTATTATTTGTCGGCAGAAACTGGCGAAGTAGGAACGTTTGAATTAAGCAAACATTTGCAAATTAAAATGCCCACGGTAACCAGCATGATGAAAAAATTTGCCGAAAAAAATTGGGTAATTTATGAAAGTTACAAGCCCATACGTTTAACCCAAAAGGGTAGGGAAGAGGCAGCTTTGATCATACGAAAACACCGTTTAACAGAGTTGTTTTTAGTTGAAAAAATGGGTATTTCGTGGCACGAAGTGCACGATATTGCTGAACAAATAGAGCATTTAAATTCCCCATTGTTTTTTGAGAAAATGGACGAATTGTTAGGTTTTCCCAAGTTTGATCCACACGGATCACCTATTCCTGATAAAACGGGCTCAATTGAACGAAAAGAATACCTAAAATTAAGCGAATGCAATGCAGGGGAGCGAGTTAAGCTAACTGCAGTTATGAATTCTTCAGATGATTTTTTAAAGTACTTAAATCAAAAGGAAATTGCACTAGGAATCGAAATTAATATTTTGGAAAAAGAATCTTTTGATAATAGTATGCTCATCTCATATCAAAATAAAACCGGAGAATATATTAGTTCCCCGGTTTCAGAAAAATTAATGGTTGAGAAAATCTGAATTTACGCGAGCATAGTTACAGGATTTTCTATCATTTGTTTTAATGTTTGTAAAAATGCTGCGCCAGTTGCTCCATCAACACTTCTATGATCACAGGCCAATGTAATTTTCATCACATTACCCGGTACAACTTGGTTGTTTTTTACAACAGGAATTTGTTTTATTGCGCCAACTGATAAAATACAGGATTCAGGACTGTTGATGATTGAGGTAAATTCATCTATACCAAACATACCTAAGTTGGAAATGGTAAATGTGTTGCCTTCCCAATCAGCAGGTTGTAATTTTTTCTCTTTGGCACGTTTTCCAAAATCTTTTACCTCTTTACTGATTTGAGTTAATGATTTTTGGTCTGCAAAACGAACAACAGGTACTAATAATCCATCTTCAACAGCAACAGCTACACCTATGTGGATGTGGTGGTTAATTCTGATTTTATCGGCCATCCAACTGCTGTTTACGCGAGGGTGTTTACGCAATGCGCTGGCGCAAGCTTTAATAACCATGTCGTTAAACGAAATTTTTGTATCAGGTAAATTGTTGATTGC
>CAZTCG010000167.1:2996-4864 GCA_964612005.1 uncultured Flavobacteriaceae bacterium
CATTGAGAATTTACTTGAGGGTGTTTTTTAAGTGCCATTGCACAGGCTTTAATAACCATATCATTAAAAGACACTTTGGTATCTGGCAAACCATTAATAGCTGTTCTGGATGCCATTGCATTATCCATATCAATTTCTATTGTGAGGTAGAAATGTGGCGCACCATTTTTGCTTTCCAATAAACGACGAGCAATGGTTTTGCGCATTTGAGATGCAGGTTCATCCGTAAAACTTTCTTGTCCAATTGAAACACCACCGCTTACTGAAGTTGGAGTACTTGCAACAGATGGAACGAAATTATCTACGTCGCGTTTAATAATTCTTCCGCCGTCTCCAGAACCCGAAAGTTGATTGATAGAAATGCCTTTTTCTTGAGCTAATTTTTTAGCTAATGGAGAAATTTTTAATCTTCCATCTGAATTTGAAACCGCTTGTTTTGCTGGTTGAGGAGCAACTGCAACAGTAGCAGATTTTACTTCTGCAATTTGTTCTGTTTTTGCAGCAACTGTTTCTTTAACTTGCACAGAAGCATTTGCTAAAATACCAGAAATGTCTTCGCCACCATTTCCAAGTATGGCCAAGATACTATCAACCGGAGCGCTTTTACCAGCTTCTACGCCAATGTGTAATAACACACCCTCTTGAAATGATTCAAATTCCATACTGGCTTTATCAGTTTCAATATCTGCTAATAATTCTCCTGATTTTACTTTGTCTCCAACTTTCTTATGCCATTTAGCAACAACACCATCTGTCATGGTATCACTTAGTTTAGGCATTCTTACAATTTGAACTGTTGAAGGAATATCAACTTTTGCAGGACTTGCAGATTTAGAAACTGTTTCAATAGGCTGAGGAGTTGCAACTGGAGTTACACTGGAACCTCCCGAATTCCCATTCAACAAAGAAGAAATGTCTTCTCCTTCTTTTCCTAATATGGCTAAAATACTATCAACAGGAGCTGCCTTGCCTTGTTCGATGCCAATATGAAGTAAAATCCCATCTTGGAAAGATTCAAATTCCATGGTAGCTTTATCGGTTTCAATATCGGCAAGTAAATCACCGGACTTCACTTTATCTCCTATTTTTTTATGCCACTTCGCCACAACACCTTCTGTCATGGTATCACTTAATTTGGGCATTCTCACAACTTCAGCCATATTAATTTTTTAAATTATGATTAATTGAAAATCAATTTTATTCTTTAATAAACGGATAATCTTTTTCTACATAAACATCATTATAAAGTTCCTCCGGATCTGGGAACGGAGATTCTTCAGCAAATTGAACAGATTCATCAACCAAGGCTTTCACTTTTGCCTCAATGGCTTCTACTCCAGCTTCATCAATCCAATTGTTTTTCTTTAAAGTTTCCAATACTTTTTCAATCGGATCCTGTTGCTGATATTCTTTTACTTCTTCTTTTGTTCTATAAGTTTGCGCATCACTCATGGAATGACCTTTGTAACGATATGTTTTCATTTCCAGTAAAGTAGGCCCATCTCCTCTTCTTGCTCTCGCAACAGCTTCTTCCATTGCTTCATGAACTGCTTCAACAGTCATTCCGTCAACAGGTTTAGAAGGCATATCGTATGCTAAACCAATTTTCCATAAATCATGTACGTTTGATGTACGCTCTACAGAAGTTCCCATTGCGTAATGATTATTTTCAATGATGAAAATTACAGGTAATTTCCAATTCATTGCCATATTAAAGGCTTCATGCAGTGCTCCTTGACGAACAGCGCCATCACCCATCGAACAAACACAAACATTATCTGTACCGTTATATTTTTCTGCAAACGCAATTCCCGCGCCTAGAGGTACTTGTCCGCCAACAATACCGTGCCCGCCAACAAAATTGTGTT
>CAZTCG010000168.1:0-4855 GCA_964612005.1 uncultured Flavobacteriaceae bacterium
AAATACTGCGATCTTATTTCTGGTATTTCGGTTAGTTCATTGGGGCATTGTCATCCAAAAGTAGTTGAGGCAATTAAAAACCAGGCCCAACGTTACATGCACACCATGGTGTATGGCGAATACATTCAGTCGCCACAAATTGATTTGGCAAAAGCATTAACGGAGTTATTACCCGATAATTTGGATTCTGTTTACTTTGTAAATTCCGGAGCAGAAGCATTAGAAGGCGCTTTAAAATTAGCCAAACGAGTTACAGGCAGAACAGAAATTATCAGTTTTAATAATGCTTATCATGGCAGCACACACGGTGCTTTAAGTATTATGGGAAGCGAATTTTTTAAAAATTCGTTTCGACCATTGTTGCCTGATACCCGATTAATCAATTTTAATCGCGAAGAAGATTTACAATACATTACTGAAAAAACAGCATGCGTGGTTTCAGAAGCTATTCAGGCAGAAGCAGGCGTTCAACTGCCTCAAAATGATTTTCTAAAAAAATTAAGGAAGCGTTGCGATGAAGTAGGAGCAATGCTCATTTTAGATGAAATACAAACCGGATTTGGAAGAACCGGAAGTTTTTTTGCCTTTGAACAATTTGATATTGTTCCTGATATTTTATTGCTTGCAAAAGCTATGGGTGGAGGTATGCCGATAGGCGCTTTCATTGCTTCAAAAAAAAACATGGATTGTTTTACAGAAAATCCGGTGTTGGGACACATTACGACATTTGGTGGTAATGCAGTTTGTTGCGCCGCTTCATTGGCCACTTTAAAAGAAATTTCATCAAACGAATTATATAAGAGAGCAAAACATATTGAGCAACTAATAAAACAACATTTACAACACAAAGCAATAAAAGAAATTAGAAGCTGTGGTGGCTTGTTGGCAGTTGAATTTGGCAGCAATGAATTAAACATGAAAGTAATTTCTAAAGCTATTCAATTAGGTGTTATTACTGACTGGTTTTTGTTTTGCGACACTGCCATGAGATTATCTCCTCCATTGATTATAAGTGATGATGATTTAATTGATTGTTGCGAGAAAATAATTCAAGCAATTGAATTATCAATAAATTCATAAATAGTTACCTATTTTTAATAGAATTTAATTTAATCTTTAAATCCATTAATGTAAAATTAACTTGTTTCTTACGTTCAAATTGCTATATTCGTAAACTATAATTAAATCAATGGGAATCGTTTACAATAAAACAAAAATTGTTGCCACTATGGGTCCGGCAACTGCTGATATTAATGTGCTTGAAGAAATGATTAATGAAGGGTTGGACATCTGCCGAATTAATTTTTCGCATGGCGATTATGAAGCAGTAAAACAAACCGTAAATAATATCAGAACACTTAACAAAAAACTAGGTTGTTTTGTTGGTATTCTTGGCGACCTTCAAGGCCCGAAATTGAGAATTGGTGTAGTAAAAAACAATGCTGTTGAATTGGTAAACGGAAAAGAAATTATTATTACAACCAACGAATGCGAGGGCGATGAGCATAAAATTTATATTACTTATCCGCAATTTCCTCAGGATGTAAAAGTGGGTGAATTAGTTTTGATTGATGATGGGAAAATACACTTACAAGTTACTTCAACTAACAAGCGCGATGAAGTAAGAGCAACTATTATTTCAGGCGGAACGCTTTCTTCTAAGAAAGGGGTTAACCTTCCAAATACAAAAATCTCACTTCCGTGTTTAACAAAAAAAGATTTACGCGATTTGGATTTCGCTTTAGAAAATGATTTTGATTGGATTGGCCTTTCCTTTGTTCGTTCTGTAACTGATATTGTTGAGCTAAAAGAAATCATTAAGCAAAAAGGAAAAAAAGCTCGCGTAATTGCAAAAATAGAAAAGCCCGAAGCAGTAAGAGAAATTGATAACATCATTGATGTTACTGATGGATTAATGGTTGCTCGTGGCGACTTAGGCGTTGAGTTACCAATGGAAGAAGTTCCGGTATTACAAAAAATGCTGGTTAGAAAATGTATACTTGCTTCAAAGCCGGTAATCATTGCTACACAAATGATGGAAAGCATGATTAATAATTATACACCAACTCGAGCTGAGGTAAATGATGTAGCCAATGCAGTAATGGATGGAGCAGATGCGGTGATGTTAAGTGCAGAAACTTCGGTAGGAAAATATCCTTCTAAAGTGATACAAATAATGAGAAGGGTTATAACAGAAGTAGAAAAAACCGAGGATATTTATTATCGAGAACATGCACCAGAAATGAAAACAATAACCTATGTTACTGATACAATATGTTACAGTGCTTGTACTCTTGCAAAAACTGCCAATGTAAAAGCAATCATTTCTATGTCTAATAGTGGTTATACAGCTTATAAATTGGCAAGTCATCGACCTAAAGCAAATATTTTTATTTTTACTGATAACTCATCATTACTTACTGCGCTCAGCTTAGTTTGGGGCGTTAGCGGTTATTATTATGATAAGTATGAAAGCACTGACGTAACATTTGCTGATTTACAGAAATACGTAAAAGACATGGGTTTGGTAAAAGATGATGATCTTATCATTAACATTGCAAGTATGCCTATGAGCGAGCGGGGAAGAACAAACATGATGAAATTGAGTTATGTAATTTAATCATGAAGAATTATTTGGTTCGTCATTTTATTTTCAACACTTAAACTGCAAATTAAGTTGTGCATTTATTTTTAGCGCTATTAAAAGAAAGTTTTTTTTTCGCTTGGTCGGCTCTAAATGCAAGCCGTCTCCGTACATTTCTTTCATTGTTGGGCATAACAATCGGGATTTTTTCCATTATTACTGTATTTACCATTGTAGATAGTTTAGAACATAATCTTAAAACCGGTATTCAGGAATTAGGTGATAATGTGGTTTATATTCATAAATGGCCTTGGGAATTTAAAGAAGATTTCCCTTGGTGGAAATATATGAACCGTCCGGTTCCAACCGTTAAAGAATTTGAACGTTTAAACGGAAGAGTGAAAACTTCACAGTCAATGGCATTTCATGTTGCCGGAAGAAAGCCAGTGAAGTACAAAAGCAATACTGTTGATAATGTCACTATTACCGGTGGATCCTATGAGTACGATAAGATAACCAACTTTGACATTGCGGAGGGAAGATATTTTACCGAATCAGAATCCAACGCCGGTAGAAATACGTGTTTAATTGGTAGCACGATTGCAGAAGCTTTGTTTTTAAATGGAGAAAATCCATTAGGTAAAAACATTAAAATTGGAGGAATAAAATTACAAGTAATTGGAGTGTTTAAAAAACAAGGTGAGAGTTTGTTGGGCAATAGCACAGATGCACAAATTTTGGTGCCTGTAAACTTCATACGTAATTATGTGGATATACGTTCAGAAAATTTGGATCCATATATTGCAGTTAAAGCAAAAGATGGAATTTCAAATGACCAAATGAAAGACGAGTTACGAGGATTAATGCGTGGCTTAAGACAATTGGCACCTGAAACAGAAGATGATTTTGCATTGAATGAAACCAAGGTAATTTCTCAAGGTTTTGATGGTTTATTTTCAGTTGTTGGGCTTGCAGGATGGATCATTGGAGGTTTCTCCATTTTAGTGGGTGGTTTTGGTATTGCTAACATCATGTTTGTTTCGGTTAAAGAAAGAACATCTTTAATTGGGATTCAAAAATCATTGGGAGCAAAAAATTATTTTATTCTCATGCAGTTTTTATTTGAATCCGTTTTTCTTTCTTTGATAGGTGGTTTGATGGGATTGTTATTGATTTGGTTACTCACATTAGCAATTGGTGATTCTGCCGGTATGGATATTTTTCTTTCGCAATCAAATGTGATATTAGGAGTAACCATTTCTTTTTTGATTGGAATAATTTCTGGTTTTGTGCCTGCCTATTCTGCCTCGCAATTAGATCCAGTGGAGGCTATTAGAAGTAATTGATATTTTTAAAAAAATAATACTGATTATTATCATTTCTTATTGCTTTTAATAGTTCAATTTTTTAGCTTAGATGATATTTATTTACTCAACATAAAATTGCCTTGTAATTCGAGCACAAAACAAATGAAGATTCATGGCAGAAAACAGTAGTTGACAATTTAAAAAAATAATAAAATCTACTTATGAATTTAATTAAACAGCTAATAATTTTTGTGTTAATTTCTAATTGCGCTTTTTCACATTTCAGCGAATATGAAAAAATGGATAAGTTATGGAATATTAAAAATCAAATTATAAAAGGTTCCTTTCTCATGTTTAAAAACGATAGCGTTTTCATTGAGCAATCAAATCATGAAATAAAATCGTTTTTGTTTTCTGAATTTACTAAAACAGATCAACTATTCATCAATAAGAAGAAAAGTCAAATTATAAAATTGAATAATAAAATTGAACTTAAGAATTCAATTAATGGTTCATCAAATAAGCATGACGGCTTGGTCATTTTTATTTCTTTACTTTTATTTGCTTTTTCAATATTCTTAGTATTACATAAAAATTTAAAATTTATATACAGGTTACCAATTTTTATAGTTACTATTTGTGTTTTTCTATTTAGTTTTACAAATCCTGCTATCATTAAAAATGCTTTCCTGCCTTTTGCTCCTGACGTTAATACCTTTTGGGACAATACTTATTTCTACGTTGAATCAAAAGGAATTCCTAACAGCCATGAAATGATGGTTGGTATTTCTAATCACGGCTGGCAACAACAAGTGCCAATTCCACAATGCTATATTGGATCAAATGCTTGGAGTATTCCGTTAAATCCGGTTATGGCAACAAATCCAATCCCGGTTGATCAGGTTCATTTTACAAGAGGTGCAATTGCAATAGCTGTAAATGGTGTTCCAATTTTTAACCCTTA
>CAZTCG010000169.1:0-2792 GCA_964612005.1 uncultured Flavobacteriaceae bacterium
ATTATCAAAAAAAAATAACTAAATCAAAGATAACAAGAATGTATATTCATCATCTAAAATACTTTCTTTAAAACAAAAATCCCCCGCAGAAATGTGCGAGGGATTTATAATATAAGTTTATATAATTAATTACTCCGTCCAGCTCTTATAATATTTGCCATCATCAATTCCCAATGCTTCCTGAGTAACTTTTAACGGACGGAAGGTATCTACCATCACTGCTAATTCAGCTGTTTCTTTTTGCCCTATGCTTCTTTCGTATGCTCCGGGTGCTGGCCCATGTGGAATGCCTTTTGGATGTAAAGTGATATGACCTTGCTTGATATCATTACGACTCATAAAATCACCATCTACATAATACAAAACCTCATCACTATCTATGTTACTGTGATTGTATGGAGCAGGAATTGATTTTGGATGATAATCATACAAACGTGGACAGAACGAACACACAACATAAGTTGATGTTTCAAACGTTTGATGCACCGGAGGTGGCTGATGCACTCGCCCAGTTATTGGTTCAAAATCATGAATGGAAAAACCCCAAGGGAAATTGTATCCATCCCAACCTACAACATCAAATGGATGTGAAGCATAAACAATATCGTGCAACACATCTTCTTTTTTTACTTTAATCAAAAAATCACCTTTTTGATCATAAGTTTCCAATTCGCCTGGTAATTTAAAATCACGTTCGCAAAATGGAGAATGTTCTAATAATTGTCCGCTGCTGTTTTTATAACGCTTAGGTGTGTAAATTGGTGTAAACGATTCCAGGAAAAACAAGCGGTTATCCTTTGTTTCAAAATGAATCTGGTAAATCATACCGCGCGGAATTACAAGATAATCGCCGTACTCAAAAGGAATATTACCCATGAATGTTTTTAAAACACCTTTTCCTTTGTGTACAAAAATCAATTCATCGGCATCGGCATTTTTATAGAAATAATCTTTTTGTGATTCGCGTGGTGCAGCCAAGCCAATATAAACATCATTGTTTACCAACACATATTTTCTGCTTGCCAAAAAATCATCTTCAGGTTTTACATCAAATCCATTCAACAACAAGGGTTTGATATTTTTTTCAATGGCAATTTTTGGAGCAACATTTTCCGAACGCAAAATCTCCTTGATTTGAGTTGGACGATGAACCTGATAAAGCAAGGAAGAAAATCCATGAAATCCTTCTGTGCCAAATAATTGTTCGTAATAAATACCTCCAGCAGGTTTTTCAAACTGTATGTGGCGCTTATTCGGGAACTTTCCTAATTTGTGATAGATGGGCATTTTATTTTTGTTTTACGTTTTAAAATTAATTTATTTTTTCATCACTAAGCCTTCCGAGCGAATGATTTCTGCAAGATTAGGGCGTAAACGGCTTTTATAAACCGATAAACATTCCGGTCCGTTCTTGATTCTGCCTTTTCTTAATTTTTTTTGTTCTTCCAATGGCAAGGAATAAATTTCAACACAATTTAGAGTACAGCAACCTTTCATCTTTTCTTCACAAGAAGCACACTGAATGAATAGCAAATGACAATCGTCATTTTTACAATTCACATGTCGACTTTCGATGCCTTGCTCCTTTACTTCTTTTGCATATTGAATGATTCCACCATGCAAATGATTTACATCCTTAAACCCTTTGTGTTTAAAATAGGCAGAAGCTTTTTCGCAACGAATCCCTCCGGTGCAATACATCAGTATTTTTTTATCTTCTTTTCCTTTTAAATGATCAATTACCAAAGGCAATTCTTCCCTAAACGTATCTGCATCCGGACAAAACGCTTTATCAAATCGACCTACTTCACTCTCGTAATGATTGCGCATATCTACAACAATTGTATTCGGATTTTCCAATGCATCATTAAATTCTTTTGCGCTTAAGTATTTTCCAGTATTAGAAGCATCAAACGTTGGGTCATCAATTCCATCCGCAACTATTCTGTCGCGCACTTTAACAACCAGTTTATAAAATGATTTTCCGTTGCCATCAACAGCTATTTTAAAAGGAACATCCTTAAAATAATCAAAAGCATAAAGTTGATTTTCAAACTCTGCCCAATTGTGTTCAGGCACACTTATTTGCGCATTAATACCTTCTTCCGCAAGATAAATGCGGCCAAAACAATTTAGGTTTTGCCACATTTTATACAATTCATCCCGGGTTTCTTGTGGGTTGGTGATTTTAACGTATCTGTAAAATGATAACGTTACCCTGTTAAAGGTTTCTTCCTTTAATTTTTGTTTTAAAACGTCTTTATTGACGCGATTTATTAGTTGTGCCATTTTAAACAGGTATAATTGCAGGTTATGACTAGTTTTACATTTCTAATTTTTAAATTAAAAAAGCAAAAAAATCCTTACGTTTGCAAATGTACACAGATTCTTTAAAATTGTTTAATTTCAGTAGGACAAATTTGAATAAAATTAAATGAGCGATAAAATATTAATCATAGGTGCGGGCGGTCAAATTGGAACCGAATTACTAGAAGGTTTAAACCAAATACATGGTTCATCCAATGTAATAGCTGCAGACTTAAAAAATTCAGATGTATTTAAAAATAATGCCTTTGAATCGTTAGACATTATGGATAAGGATAATTTGTATAATGTGGTAAAAAAACACCAGATTAATCAAATTTATTTACTTGCAGCATTACTTTCTGCCACAGCAGAAAAAAATCCAAAGCTAGGCTGGAATCTTAACATGGATGGTTTATTTAATGTGTTGGATTTAGCCAAAGAAAAAATCATTGATAAAGTTTATTGGCCAAGCTCAATTGCAGTAT
>CAZTCG010000169.1:2802-4854 GCA_964612005.1 uncultured Flavobacteriaceae bacterium
ATTATGGAGCCGAGCACTGTTTACGGCATAAGTAAACAAGCTGGTGAGAGATGGTGCGAATATTACTTTAACAAATACGGAGTTGATGTAAGGAGCTTACGTTACCCCGGACTAATTGGCTGGAAATCAGCTCCGGGAGGAGGAACAACTGATTATGCCGTTCATATTTTTCATCAAGCATTGGAACAAAAAAAATACGAGTGTTTTTTAACTGAGAACACTACTCTTCCAATGATGTACATGCCTGATGCCATTAAAGCAACAATTGATATAATGAATGCCCCTGCAAAAGATATTTTAATAAGAAGCAGCTATAATTTATCAGGGGTTAGTTTTAGTCCTAGAGAAATTGCTCAAGGAATTAAGCAGCATATTCCAGAATTTACAATTAAATATAAACCCGATTTCAGACAGGATATTGCAGATAGCTGGCCACACTCCATTGATGACTCTCATGCAAGAGCTGATTGGGGTTGGAAACCAAAGTATAATCTGAATGCAATTATTGAAGACATGTTTGATAATTTGAAACAAAATAAAACCAATTAAAATGCTTCGCATTTTTCTTGTTTCTTCTCACTTCAGCGCTATCTTACAAAGCATTTATGCCGCATCGACAAAAAAAGAAGGAGATGTGGATGTGTTAATGATAGATTATCCCCCGCAAAAAAAAACATTATCAGAATTAATTCTAAAAACATCTATTATTCATGCTTGGGATAAGGAAATTAATTATGCTCCTGAGCTTACTGATGTAACAAATATGCGACCTAGTTTTACAAAAAAACTAACGCGAAAAATAAAACAGTTACCTGTAGTAAAAAACATCTACTCTGTTTTACAAAAAAATTACCTGAAGAATTTTTTAAAGAAGTATGAAGTGAAAATTCAAAATGATCTTCAATCATTTAAAAAAGACCATGTTTCATTACATTTTCTTACTAAAACAGGATTAAATGAAGTGCTGATAAAATTATTTCCGAGTGCTGAGCTAAATTACTTTGAACATGGAATTGGAGATTACATGTATTACGAAGAAAATAAAATTCCAAAAGGTAATTTTTATTGTTTATTCCACAAGGAATTTGAAGCGTACTTAAAAGAATTAAAACATCCGAATCATCATCTAATAAAGGGTTTTTTATCCGGAAATACATTTCATAGCGCAGTACAATTACTTGAAAAAAACAACATCATAACCAATGAACTTGAATTGATAGATAAAACAAAAAAAATTGTTTTTATTTTAATTGAAAGTGTTGAAATATATCAAGTACCTGAACACTTCTGGGCAAATTGTATGGACATTTATCTTAAAAAAATTGAGCATCCGGAAAATTACACATTCATATTAAAACCTCATCCCCTTCAATCTTTTGAAGCTATTGCAGCTATTGAGAATTATTTTTCTGAGAAAAATTTGAATGCAATTATGTTAAGTAAAAATAAATTCATCAATATAGGTGCTGAATTAATTTTCGCGTTCTTTTACGAAAAAACAGATTTTGTTTTTTCACTTTTTTCCTCGAGTATTTATTACTTCACTAAACTTTATCCTACAACTACTATTCAATATTATCAAGGATATGAATTATTTAAAGAATATACCAAAAATGCCCCTAAGCAATTTGTTGATTTCTTTAATAGTTTAGAGCCAATAGTTACAAAAGTGCTTACTTCGGATTGTAAAAAACTTAATTAAGATGAAAATTCATCTTAATTTTTTTATCTGTACTTTTAAAGTTAACGAAAGCTAAAATCTTATCAATTATCAATTGCTTTTCACCAAATATGAATTTTAAAATTTTAAATTTGAATTTTAATTATCAACTTATGGTTTTAAAATTACGACTTCTAATAGCCTTATTATTTTTCAGTATCGGAAATTACTCGATTGCCCAGCAATTACATGCGCATTGGGATATTCAATCAAAAAAAATAAACGATTGTGAATTTGATCTTTTTTTTAAAGTAAAAATTGATGCTCCCTGGCACATGTACAGCATGAAACCATCTAAAGATGGTCCAAATCCAACCACTATCATATTTAAT
>CAZTCG010000170.1:0-4838 GCA_964612005.1 uncultured Flavobacteriaceae bacterium
GTCGGCTAAAGTAAAAGTTGAAATACATGAAATATCAGGTTCTGTTGAAATTGCTCCGGGCATCGGATTGGCAGATGCGATTTGCGATTTGGTAAGTAGCGGAAGTACTTTATTCATGAACGGACTAAAAGAAACTGAAACCATTTTAAAATCAGAAGCAGTTTTAATTGGCAATAAAAATTTATCAAAGGAAAAACTGGCAATCGTAAATAAAATCATCTTCCGTATTGATGCATTAAGAAGTGCCAAAAACAATAAGTATATTCTATTAAATGCGCCTAACAATAAATTGGATGAAATTTGCTCATTGCTGCCAGGAATGAAAAGCCCAACTATTTTGCCCCTTGCACAAAAAGGATGGAGCAGCATTCATTCTGTTGTAAACGAAAATAAATTCTGGGACATCATTGAGCAATTGAAAGAAAAAGGTGCTCAGGGAATATTAGTTGTGCCAATAGAAAAAATGATTTCATAAATCATCCATTAAACAAACTAACATGCAATTAGTAATTGAACCATCGCCCTCCGAATTTGAGCAACTCTCAAAACGACCTGAACTGGAAATGCACGACCTTGAAAAAAAGGTGATGGATATATTTCAGTTGGTGAAATCAAATGGAGATGCAGCACTCAAAGAATTTGCTCAAAAATTTGATAAGGCAGAGTTAACCGATTTATTAGTTACTTCATCTGAAATTCAAGAGGCAGAACTATTGGTTGCTGATGAATTAAAACAAGCAATTGAAATAGCTTACCTCAACATCACGCTTTTTCATGCTGCTCAAAAAACAGAAATACAAAAGATAGAAACCATGCCAGGCGTTGTTTGCTGGCGCAAATCTGTAGGCATAGAAAAAGTAGGCATTTATATTCCGGGAGGAACCGCTCCATTATTTTCAACAGTGTTAATGCTTGCAATTCCCGCAACACTTGCTGGTTGCAAAGAAATTACCTTATGTTCTCCACCAAATCAGCAAGGTAAAATTCATCCTGCAATTTTGTATGCAGCTCATCGATGCGGAGTTTCACGCATCATTAAAACAGGTGGATCGCAAGCCATTGCCGCATTAACATTCGGTACAGCAACCATAAGTAAAGTGCATAAAATTTTTGGGCCGGGAAATCAATACGTAACGATGGCTAAAACATTAGCAACACGTTATGGTGTTTCAATAGATATGCCTGCAGGTCCTTCTGAAGTATTAGTATATGCCGATGAAACCTGTCAGCCGGAATTTGTTGCTGCCGACTTGCTTTCACAAGCTGAACACGGAAATGATTCGCAAGTGATATTAATTACAAGCACACAAGAACTTGCAATAAGCATTATGAATGAAACAGAGTCACAATTGAATCAACTTAAACGATTTCAGTTTGCAAATAATTCTTTAGAAAATAGCAAAGCTATTGTTTTGCAAGACAGAAAAAATGTATTGCAGTTTATCAATGCATATGCGCCTGAACATTTAATTCTTGCTTGTAAGCAAGCTAATGAATTGGCAGATGAAATAATCAATGCAGGTTCTGTATTCATTGGTAATTACACGCCGGAGAGTGCAGGTGATTATGCGTCAGGAACAAACCATACCTTGCCAACAAATGGGTATGCAAAAAATTATAGTGGCGTTTCGCTCGATAGTTTTGTGAAGAAAATTACCTTTCAGGAAATCAGTAAAGAAGGATTAAAAAATATCGGACCTGCAATTGAATGCATGGCAGAGGCAGAAGAATTAACTGCACATAAAAATGCAGTGAGCATCCGATTAAAGAATTTAAAGGCATGAGTAATATTAAAAGCGTATTCAGAAAAAACATCAATGAACTGAAATCGTATCAGGTAAGTCGTGATACGTATTTAACTAAAAAAGGAATTGTTTTTTTAGACAATTGCGAAAATAATTTTGGCTCTGCTTTAGGCAAAGGATTGGAGCGATATCCTTCTTCTTCACAGGATGAATTAAAATCAGCCATTGCAACTTATAAATCCGTAGAGAAAGAACAGGTTGTTTTAGGAAATGGAAGCGATGAGTTAATTGATTTATTGATGCGAGCAACATGCGAACCTGGGAAAGATAATATTCTTATTAGCGAACCTACATTTGGCATGTATCGTATTTATGCCCAGCTAAACAATGTTCAAGTTTTACAAGTTCCTTTAACTAAAATAAATTTTGAATACGATGTTGATGCGGTTTTTAAAGCCACAACTAAAAACACGAAAATCATTTTTGTTTGTTCACCTAACAATCCAAGTGGCGGAAGTATAAGTAAAGAAGATTTAACCAAGTTGCTTAAATCGTTTAAAGGATTGGTGGTAGTTGATGAAGCATACATCGATTTCTCAGAAAAAGAATCACACTTGAAACTAATAGAATCATTTTCCAATTTGGTTGTGTTGCAAACTTTTTCTAAAGCTTGGGGATTGGCAGGTTTGCGTATTGGTGTTGCTTATGCAAACAATGAAATCACTGATACATTAAATAAAATACGACCGCCATACAACATCAGCACATTTAGTCAGCAATTATTACTAACCGCATTGGATGCACCTGATATTACAAAGGGTTTAATCAAAAAAGTAAAAAAATTAAAAGAAGAAACACTTTATAAATTGAAGCAGTTTTCTTTCATAAAAAAAATATATCCAAGTGACGGAAATTTTTTTCTTATGCAAGTGGAAGATGCCAATCGCTTGTGCGACTATTTAAAGCAACATGATATTTTAATCAGCAACAGAAACTCCTTATTGAATTGTAAGAATCATGTGCGTATCAGCATCGGAACAAATAAAGAAATGAATCAGTTGTTTAAAGCATTGAAGAAATTTAAATAAATATTTAACTCTATTATAATGAAAAAAGTTTTATTCATCGACAGAGATGGAACATTAATTTGGGAACCACCGGACACCTTTCAAATAGATGCTTTTGATAAATTAAAATTTTTACCTGGAAGCATTTATTACCTAGCAAAAATTGCTGCTGAGCTCGATTACGAGTTGGTAATGGTTACCAATCAGGATGGATTAGGAACTGATTCGTTTCCGGAAAAAGATTTTTGGCCGGTGCAAGATTTCATCATGGAAACCATAAAAAGTCAGGGCATTAATTTTAAAGAGGTATTGATTGATAAATCTTTTCCTCACGAAAATCTACCAACTCGAAAACCCGGAACAGCAATGTTGGTTCATTACATGAATGAAAATTATGACCTTAAAAATTCTTTCGTGATTGGTGATAGAGCTACAGATGTTCAGCTTGCAAAAAATTTAGGAACTAAATCCATTTTCATAAAAAGCACTGCAGATGAGCCAACTGCTACATATAATGTAACAGATTGGAAAGAAATTTACAATTTGCTTAAGCTTCCGCCAAGAATCATATCTCATTCAAGAAAAACAAATGAAACAGATATTAGCATTCGATTGAATTTAGATGGAAGCGGTACTGCAAAAATTGCTACCGGATTACATTTCTTTGATCACATGCTCGATCAAATTGCTCGCCACAGTGGGGTTGATTTAGAATTAACTTGCAAAGGCGATTTACACATCGATGAACACCATAGCATTGAAGATACTGCGATTACACTTGGCGAGGCATTTTTAATTGCGCTTGGCAATAAACGTGGAATTGAACGATATGGATTTTCATTGCCCATGGACGATTGTTTGGCGCAAGTAGCCATTGATTTTGGTGGCAGAAACTGGATTGAATGGCAAGCAGAATTTAAACGAGAAAAAATTGGTGAAATGCCAACAGAACTTTTTTATCATTTTTTCAAATCGTTTTCCGATGCTGCAAAATGTAATCTCAATATCAAGGCAGAAGGAGTGAATGAACACCACAAAATTGAATCTATTTTTAAGGCATTTGCAAAATGCATCAAGCAGGCAGTAAAGCGCGACATTAATAATAATCAATTACCAAGCACAAAAGGTTTATTGTGATGAAAACAGTTATTATTAAATACAACGCAGGAAATATACAATCTGTTTTATTTGCCTTAAAACGTATTGGTCACGAAGCAATCATATCAGATGATGCTGATGAAATAATAAATGCAGATAAAATTATTTTTCCGGGTGTAGGTGAAGCTTCATCTGCCATGAATCATTTAAAAGAAAAAAAACTGGATGAATTAATTGTGCAATTAAAACAACCAGTGCTGGGCATTTGTCTGGGCATGCAGTTGATGTGTTCATCTTCCGAAGAAGGTAATACAAAATGTCTGGGCATTTTTAATGAACAAGTTGTACGTTTTCAATCCAACGAACAATACAAAGTTCCGCATGTAGGCTGGAACACCATCAATCAATTAAAGTCACCTTTATTTCATGATGTGAAAGAAAATGAATACATGTATTTTGTTCACGGGTATTATGCGCCACAATCTGATTCTGCAATTGCCTCAACAAATTATGGATTGACATACAGCAGTGCGCTCTCGAAAAATAATTTTTACGGAGTGCAATTTCATCCCGAAAAATCAGGAAGTGCAGGAGAAAAAATCTTAAAAAACTTTTTATTATTATGAGTAAGATACATTCATTTCAATTTATTCCTGCAATAGACATCATTGATGGCAAATGCGTTCGTCTTTCTCAAGGAGATTACAGCCAGAAAACAACTTATTATGAAAATCCTTTGGATGCTGCAAAACAATTTCAGGATTTGGGAGTGCAACGTTTGCATTTAGTTGATTTAGATGGAGCAAAATCAGGAAGAATTATTAATCTGCACGTTCTTGAAACTATTTCCAATCAAACACAATTAGAAATTGATTTTGGTGGTGGTGTAAAAACCGAAGATGATGTGAGAATGATTTTACAGTCAGGA
>CAZTCG010000171.1:0-4836 GCA_964612005.1 uncultured Flavobacteriaceae bacterium
ATGTAGATTTTTATTGTTTTTTTAATTGCCATATGGTATACGCCATGTATCTTCACTTCGACAAGCTCAGCGCACCGCATTTGTGTTTGTGCGCGAAGCACATGGCTATTTCATATCAACTTAAGCGTTTTACATTAACGTAAGTTTTATATATCTCTAGCAAATGAAAAAAGGAATTAAAAAAATGTTGGTACAGTAAAAGTTTAATAACAAAGATTAAATTAACGTAACTTCATTTATAGAATCTAAAACGTTTAAGATTTCGGAAAGAGTATTTAAAGTAACTAACTTCATTCTAGTTTCTTTAAAATGATTGATGCCTTTAAAGTAATTCGCGTAATGTCTTCTCATTTCAATTACTCCAAGTTTTTCACCTTTCCATTCACAAGATTTTATCAAATGCGTTCTGCACACTTCTACTTTATCATTTAAAGTTGGTTCAGGTAAAATTTCTCCGGTTTTTAAAAAATGTTTAGTTTGGTTAAAAAACCATGGATTTCCAATAGAAGCTCTACCAATCATAATACCATCAACTTCATATTTATTTTTGTATTCCAATGCTTTTTGAGGCGAATCAATATCACCGTTTCCAAAAATTGGAATTTTTATAATGGGATTATTTCTTACCTCTCCAATTAAAGTCCAATCGGCACTGCCTTTATACATTTGAGCTCTAGTTCTACCATGTATACTTAATGCCTGAACTCCTACATCCTGAAGACGTTCTGCCACTTCCAATATGTTGATTGATTTTTCATCCCATCCTAATCGTGTTTTAACGGTTACCGGCAAATGAGTAGATTTAACAACGGCTTTCGTTAAACGTACCATTAAATCAATATCTTTTAAAACTCCTGCACCAGCTCCTTTACATACTACTTTCTTTACTGGGCATCCAAAATTAATATCTAATAAATCAGGTTGTACCGTATCAATTATTTTTGCAGACATTGCCATTGCTTCCTCATCACCACCAAAAATCTGAATGCCAACAGGTCGCTCATAATCAAATATATCTAGTTTTTGTCTACTTTTTATAGCATCGCGGATTAGTCCTTCGCTAGAAATGAATTCAGTAAACATCAAATCGGCTCCGTTTTGTTTGCACACATAGCGAAATGGTGGGTCACTTACATCCTCCATTGGGGCCAATAATAAAGGAAATTCAGGTAAAGTTATGTTTCCTATTTTAACCAATTTGTAAATTTAAAATAAAATAGAAAACAAAGGTAATTGAAAATTACCAAATTTTTGGAAAATCAAAATTCGAATTTGTATCCTATGCCTTTAACGGTCTTTATATAGTCGTCTCCTAATTTTTCACGTAGTTTTCTAATGTGCACATCAATTGTTCTGTCTCCGACAACTACTTCATCTCCCCAAACTTGTTGTAAAATAAACTCTCGTGTAAAAACTTTTCCAGGTTTTGTTGCAAGTAAGGTAAGTAATTTGAATTCTTTTTTAGGTAAACTAATTTCTACACCATTTTTGATGATGATAAAACGATCTTTATCAATTTTTAAATCTCCTAAATCTACGTTTTCATCCATAGTAGTAACAGTAATTGAACTTCTTCTTAATAAAGCTTTTATTCTGCTACTTAAAACTCTTGGTTTTATGGGTTTTGTAATATAATCATCGCCGCCAACGTCAAAACCTGCAATTTGAGAATAATCTTCATTTCGTGCGGTTAAAAAGGCAATAACAATATCTTTAAGTTCTGTTATTTCTCGCATCTGCCTGCAAGTTTCCATTCCATCCAATTCAGGCATCATAACATCCAAAATAATCAATTTTGGTAGTTCTTTTTTTGCAATTGAAATAGCATCATTTCCATTAGATGCGGTTAAAACTTCATATCCTTCTTTTGATAAATTGTAGCTTAAAAAGTCAAGAATATCTTGTTCATCATCTACCAATAAAATTTTAATTTTTTCTTCCATTTTTTAAGCAATTAATCATGGCAAATATAGAATAATCGTTTTTTTTGTTTATTAACTTAATGTTAAGGTTTAAATTATTTGTTAAAATAAAAATGAATTAACTGTGATTTGAAAATGAATGATATTTCGGTAAAAAAGTTATTTTTGTGCTTTTAACCCCATTAAAATGAAAACTGTTGAATTTAGAGAAGCCCTTCGTGAAGCAATGAGTGAAGAAATGCGTCGTGATGAAAGTGTTTTTTTACTTGGCGAAGAGGTTGCAGAATATAACGGCGCTTACAAGGTAAGTAAAGGTATGCTTGCTGAATTTGGTCCTAAACGTATAATTGATACACCAATTGCCGAATTAGGTTTTGCAGGTATTGCTGTAGGAGCTGCATCAAACGGATTGCGACCAATAGTTGAATTTATGACGTTTAACTTTTCATTGGTTGCTATTGACCAAGTAATCAATTCAGCAGCAAAAATGTTAAGTATGAGTGGTGGTCAATATGGTGTACCAATTGTTTTCAGAGGTCCAACTGCAAGTGCTGGCATGTTAAGTTCTCAGCATTCTCAGGCATTTGAAAACTGGTATGCAAACACTCCTGGTTTAAAAGTAATTGTTCCTTCAAATCCTTATGATGCAAAAGGTCTTTTAAAATCTGCCATAAGAGATAACGATCCAGTAATATTTATGGAAAGCGAACAAATGTATGGCGATAAAGGTGAAATTCCTGAAGGAGAATACATTATTCCAATTGGTGTAGCAGATGTAAAAAGACAAGGAACTGATGTAACGCTTGCGACATTTGGGAAAATTACCAAAGTAGCATTAAAAGCTGCTGAAGAATTGGCAAAAGAAGGTATTAATTGCGAAGTGGTGGATTTGAGAACAGTTCGTCCGATAGATTATAAAACAATTATTGAATCGGTTAAAAAAACTAACCGATTAGTTGTGGTTGAAGAAGCTTGGCCATTGGCAAGTATTTCATCAGAGATTGCTTACATGGTTCAAAAAGAAGCATTTGATTATTTGGATGCGCCTATTAGAAGAGTAACAACAGCTGATGTTCCTCTTCCTTATGCGCCTACATTAATTGAGGCATCTTTACCAAATGTACCTAAAGTGGTGAAAGCTGTTAAAGAAGTGATGTATAAAAGTTAATGCCAATAGATTATTTGGTAGATTTAAAATAAATTGACAATATTGTAGTACAAGATTAAACTTAAAAAATGAATATTCACGAGTATCAAGGGAAACAAATTTTAAAAAGTTTCGGAGTTGCAGTTCAAGAAGGATTTGTAGCAGAAACTGTTGAACAAGCTGTAGAGGCTGCAAAAGAATTGAAGTCAAAATTTAATAGCGATTTTGCAGTTATTAAAGCTCAAATTCATGCCGGTGGCAGAGGAAAAGGCGGCGGAGTAAAAGTAGCAAAAAACCTGGATGAAGTTCGTGAAAAAGCAGGAGCTATTTTAGGAATGCAGTTGGTAACTCCACAAACCGGACCAAAAGGTAAAAAAGTGCATAAAGTTTTGGTAGCGCAGGATGTTTATTATCCCGGACCAAATCCAACAAAAGAATTTTATATGAGTGTGTTGCTTAATAGAGCAACAGGAAGAAACATCATTATGTATACCACCGAAGGTGGAATGGACATTGAAGAAGTTGCAGAAACTCATCCTGACAAAATCTGGAAAGAAGAAATTGATCCAAAAGTTGGATTACGTGATTTTCAAGCTAGAAAAATTGCTTTCAATTTAGGATTAAGCGGAACAGCCTTTAAAGAAATGACAAAATTTGTTGCTTCACTGTACAAAGCTTACGATTCAATAGATGCTTCTATGTTTGAAATCAATCCTTTATTTAAAACAGCCGATGATAAAATAATTGCTGTTGATGCAAAAGTTACATTCGATGGAAATGGATTGTATCGTCATCCTGATTATGAAGCAATGCGTGATATTAATGAGGAGGATTCAACTGAAGTAGAAGCAAAAGCGGCTGAATTAAATTACGTGAAATTAGATGGCAACGTTGGTTGTATGGTAAACGGCGCAGGTTTAGCAATGGCAACTATGGATATTATTAAATTATCCGGTGGAGATCCTGCAAACTTTTTAGATGTTGGCGGAACTGCAAACGCTGAGCGAGTAGAAAAAGCTTTCCGCATTATTTTAAAAGATCCAAATGTAAAGGCAATTTTAGTAAATATTTTTGGAGGTATTGTTCGTTGCGATCGTGTAGCACAAGGAATTGTAGATGCTTACAAAAACATGGGTTCAATTAATGTTCCAATCATTATTCGATTACAAGGAACAAACGCAGAAGAAGCTAAGAAAATAATTGATCAATCTGGATTAAAAGTTTATTCAGCAATTCAGCTACAAGAAGCTGCTGACTTAGTGAAAAAATTAATCAATAATTAATAAAGAAAAAAATGAGACTAAAATCATTGACTTATATTGCAACTGTTTCTCTAAGTTTAAGTTTAATTTCTTGTGGTGGTGGTTCATCTGAAAGTGATGAATTATCAACAACTGACTCTACTAAAGTTGATTCATTGGCATTAACAAATGAAGCAGATGCAAATTCTATAATTTATCAGGTTCCATCTCCAAGCGAAATGCTAACTTTTGTTAGAATGGTTGGTGGTAAAAACAACAAAAATTCATCGTTTTTAAATCCATCAGAAAATGCAAAAAATTATAATGATGCAAAATCAAAAGCAGTTAATTTTGGTATTTATGGTTGTGATTTAAGTTACTGTTCAACCTTTGAAATGGGTGTTGAAGCTTTAAAATATTTTAAAGTGGTTAAACAGCTTGGCGATGAAATTGGGGTTTCTACTACTATTGATGCAAATGTAGCTAAGAGGTTAGAAAAAAATGTAGGGAACTCGGATTCTTTGGC
>CAZTCG010000172.1:0-4812 GCA_964612005.1 uncultured Flavobacteriaceae bacterium
AAAAACACAACAGGCAAGTCTAAACCAAAACGCATCATTAAATGGGGACCTAAAATTGAACGTATTAACGACTACACCTACCCACTACTTGCATGGAATCCAAAAGGAAAGGTTTTGGGTATAATAAGTGAAAAAAAAGGGGTAGTTTATATCAGTACATATAATTTAGAAGACGAGGAACTTTTCACAAAACCTATCATTGGTTTTGAAAAAATTATAGATTTTGCCTACTCGCCTGATGGCAGAAAAATAACATTTAGTGGTATTAAAAAAGGAAAAGGTCAGGTAGATATTTTTGTTTATTCTGTAACCGCTGGCGGAATTGAGCAAATAACCAATGATGTTTGGGATGATAATTATCCTCGTTTTGTTAACAAAGGAAATCAATTATTATTTACATCTAATAGAATTTCAGACACATTAAAAGAAAGTGATGATGCCAGATTTGATTTAAAACAATCTAAGTTTCATGATGTTTTCATGTATAATTTTAATACTAAAAAAAGAGTTTTAATGCGAGTTACTAACTCTCCATATATTAACGAATCGCAGCCTTCTGATTACGAAAACGGATACTTTACCTATTTAACAGAAAGTAATGGAATCAGAAACAGATGTTTGGCAAAACTAGATAGTATAATTGCATATGTTGATACCACTGCACATTATCGCTATACATTTTCACCAAAAATCATAAGTAATTTTAAGAACAGTATTATAGAACAGGACATAAGTTTAAATTCAAAAAAAATTGCTGAAGTTTTTTATCACAAAGGGAAAAATTACTTTTATATAAGTGATATACTACCCTCTGACAAGGAAAAAAACATTGAGCTTCAAAACACGAATTACAGAAATTTCACACTATTTACACCTAGATATAAAATATTGTATGATGATTATTCTTCAATCAAAACAAACAATACAAAAACCACAAATGATACATTAAGCAAACAAGCTCCAATAATTAATAATCAGCCATTTAAAGAATTAAAAAATGACACTTCTTCTGCAACTAACAAAGAATTTAAATTACCTCAGCAACGAAATTATTATGTGAATTTTTCCTTAGATGATGTAGTAACACAACTGGATAATTCTTTTTTAAATCAAACGTATCAGCGTTTCACGGGTTCCTATTTGAATCCGGGCTTCAATGCATTTACAAAAATTGGAATGAGTGATCTTTTTGAGGATTATAGAATTATTGGAGGTGCCCGTTTAACAACCGGACTTAACACTGAAATGTTTATCAGCATCGAAAACAGAAAAAAATTAGTAGATAAACAACTCATTTTGCATCGTCAATCATTCTACAACATTGAAAATGCATCTACACTTATGAAAATGAATATTCATGATGTGCAATTTAAAGTTAAGTATCCATTTAGTGAAGTTTTAGCTTTGAAAGGCAGTGTAATTTACCGTAACGACAGGAAAGTATATACATCATTGGATGATTATACCCTACAAAGAAAAAACGATTATGATAATTATGCAGGTGCCAAAACAGAACTTGTTTTTGACAATACCAAAACTTTGGCTTTAAATATCTTAAGAGGAAATCGCTCTAAGCTGTTTGCCGAATACTGGAAAAGAATTGATATCAATAATTTATCCAAACGAAACGATTTAATTGTATTGGGTTTTGATTTTAGGAACTATACCCGAATTCACCGAAATTTTATCTGGGCAAATCGTTTGGCAGGAAGCACCTCCTTTGGAACTGACAGATTAATTTATTACTTGGGTGGTGTTGACAATTGGTTTGCTCCTAAATATGATTACAACATTAATATTCTTCATCCTGAAACTTATCAATTTCAAACAATTGCTACCAATATGCGTGGCTTTAAACAAAATGCACGAAACGGAAACAACTTTGTAGTGTTTAATTCTGAATTAAGAATGCCACTTTTTAATTATTTACTTAATCGCCCGATTCGATCCGATTTCTTTAATAATTTTCAGGTTATCGGATTTTTTGATTTAGGAATGGCATGGTACTGCAAAAATCCGTACAGCGAAGAAAATACCGAAAACAAAACCTATGTTCCAGGAAACCCGGTTACTGTTGTTTTAATTCAAAATAAAGAGCCACTTATTGCAGGTTATGGTTTTGGTTTCAGATCACGATTATTTGGTTATTTTTTCAGATTAGATTTTTCAAGAGGAATAGACAACAGGGTAAAACAAGAGAAAATAAACTACCTTTCTTTTACAACCGATTTTTAACCATTATGAAAAAAAATTACACTATGAATGAGATAATAATTTTATTAAGCATTGGCTTAATTGCCGGTTTTTTTAGTGGATTAGTTGGAATTGGAGGCGGAATAATTATTGTTCCTGTATTGGTTTATTTTCTGCATTTTTCACAACAACAAGCTCAGGGAACAACATTATTTATGTTTCTTTTTCCTATTGGAATATTAGGTGTTTACAATTATTACAAAGCCGGTTATATGGACTGGAAAGCGGCTGCATTTATGGGAATTACTTTTGTTCTTGGTAGTTTTTTTGGTTCGAAAATAGCAGTGAGTATTGATCAACAAACCGTGAAAAAAGTATTTGGTATTTTTGTAATTCTAATCGGAATTAAAATGGCTTTTTTTAAATGATTTTGTAATTTTTTTTTAAATGCACCAAAAAGAAATCATTTTAGCCAAAATAAAAGAACTTGCTAAAAGTAATTTCCCTCATATAAAAGCAATTCGGGAACACTTACATGCACACCCGGAACTTTCCTTTAAAGAATTTAAAACCGCCGCTTATATCAGTGAACAGTTAAATCAACTTGGAATTATTCATCAAACTGGCATTGCAGGTACCGGGATTGTAGGTTTGATAAAAGGTAAAAACTCTTCGGAAAAAGTAATTTTACTGCGTGCAGATATGGATGCCTTGCCTATTCAAGAACAAAATAAAGTATCTTACAAATCAACTTGCGATGGCATCATGCACGCATGCGGACACGATGTTCATTCAGCTTGTTTATTAGGAGCATTATCTATAATTAACGAATTAAAAGACCAATTAACTGTACAGGTAAAGTTTATTTTTCAACCGGGAGAAGAAGTTTTACCAGGAGGTGCATCTTTAATGATTAAAGAGGGGATTTTAAAAAATCCTGATGTTTCAGAAGCAATTGCACTTCACGTTTTTCCATCTATGGAAGTTGGAAATGTTGGTTTTAAAACAGGTATGTACATGGCAAGCACCGATGAAATTTATATTACAGTAATTGGAAAAGGTGGGCACGCCGCTATGCCGAATGAATATAACAATCCACTTTTAGTGGCCTCCGATCTATTAATTCAGTTGAATGATGAATTTATGATTCAGAAAAAACACCAAAGCTTATCTTCTGAATTTAATAATACACCCACAGTTTTAGCTTTTGGGAAAATTGAAGGCATGGGAGCAACTAATGTGATACCCGAAAAAGTAGAATTAGCAGGTACATTCCGCACCATGAATGAAGAATGGAGAAAAATAGCACATCAGGAAATTAACAAAACCGCATTACGAGTTGCTCAAAAATGGAATGCTACAATAAATTTGAATATCGTTAATGGCTATCCATTTTTAGTAAACGATAAAGAAACAACAGAATCAGCAAAAAATGCGGCTGAACTTTATTTAGGACAAGAACAGGTTACAGAATTGCCCATGAGAATGACTGCTGAAGATTTCGCCTATATTTCTCAAGAAGTAAAAAGTTGTTTTTTTCGTCTGGGAACTGGTAATAAATCAAAAAACATTACTTCCGGAGTTCATACACCCACTTTTGATATCGACGAAAACTCACTTGAAATTGGCTCAGGTTTAGTCGCCTGGATGATTTTATCCAAATAGAATTAGATATTTAATGGAGTAAAATATTTAACTCAAATATAATTTGCAGTTACCTTAAAAAATGTAAATTAGCAACAACGAAACGAACATCCTATCAGCAAACTACCTGAAACCGTTTCATAAATTGATTAAAAATCCATGAAGCAAATTTTATTTTTTTTGATATTTATCTCCTCCATTATTAAAGCTCAATCTTGCTTTGAAATTGAAAGTATTTTGGTAGATGCGTGTGGTACAGACGAACCAAACAATGAAATGGTTCGATTTAAAGTAGGAACTACTCCTTTAAATGTTTCAAATTTAACAGTTACGTGGGCTACTACTACTAATATTTACAGAGGAATATGTCAAAATGCCACTACAGCAAATAGTGTCGCAACTGTAAATTCAACAATTACAAATTGCGGATATATTAAAGAGCCAATTGGAGGTATTTTACCGGCAGGAGCAAAAGTAATATTAGTTACAAGCACAACTTTCGATCCTACAGCTCACAGCTTTCAAAATTTAGCTGATACAATTTATATGATATTTCATTGCCCTGGAAATGTTTCTGGACATTTTGCAAATTTCAGTACTACCGCACCAACAAATAGAACACTAACTATGTCTTTTTCGAGTCCAAGTCCTTGCCAAGAAACAGTTACATACGATCGCTCTTTACTTACAAGACAAAACGGAACACTTGGTGCAGAAAATGGTGCAACTGTTAATTTTGATCCAGTTGGAAACCCTAGTTATATTAACTATGGTTGTCAGGCACCAATAACTCCTATTTTAGTTGACGCAGGAAATAATCAAAGTACTTGTTTTAATTCCCAAATTAACTTAACAGGTAATGCATCAGGGCCATATTACTCTCTGCTTTGGAGTGGTGGTTCAGGAAGTTTTTCGACTCCCAATTCACTTTCTACAAATTATTTACCTGGTAATTCAGATGCAGGAACAATCAAA
>CAZTCG010000173.1:0-4789 GCA_964612005.1 uncultured Flavobacteriaceae bacterium
CTGAAGTTGGTAATCCAACAAACAAAGTGGCAAAAGTTATTAAATCATCAACTGCAGAACTTTGGGCAGGTACCACAATTACTGCTCCTGCACAGTTAGGACTAGTATCACCAATTCCATTTTCTACATCAACAAAAATGTTACTTCGTGTATTTTCACCTGACGCAGGTATTCCGGTACGTTTAAAAGTTGAAGAGCATGCTGACCCTACTCATTCAGTAGAAACTGAAGCTTTAACAACTGTAGCTAATCAGTGGGATACTTTAGAATTTAATTTTTCAAATCAAGCGAGTGGAACAGCTGCTTTGAATTTAACTTACACTTACGATAAAGCATCAGTCTTTTTTAATTTCGGTACAACAGGTGCTGTTGCTGGTGAAAAAACATACTATTTTGATGACCTAAAAATGGGCGCTGCAGGCGGAGGAAATCCAAATACTGGCTTAGAAATCAATGTGCAGGTATGTAATCCAAATCCTCCAACATCTGTAAGAATGACTGGACCTTGGTGGAATTGGGATCCTAACGGAGGACCTATTGCAACAAATGTTGGCGGTGGCATTTTTAAATTCACCCTCGACCCTGCTCCAACAACAGATATGGAATACTTAATTGTGGTTGATGGGGTACAAGAAAACTTAATAGCTGATATGCAAAACGGAGGAACGTGTGCTCCGGTAACTGATTATTCTAATTATGCAAACAGAAAATGGGTAGCAGGTTCAGGCAACGTTAACATTGCTTACGATCGTTGTGTTCCTTGTTCATTCCCAAATCTTTCGATTACAGTTGAAGTGTGTTCATCTGCAAACCAAGTTAATTTAACCGGACCAATCTGGAGCTGGAACCCAGCTTGGGGTCCACAAGGCGTTAATAATGGAAATGGAACATGGACAATTAATTTTGCACCAGTACCTGATGACACATTAGAGTTTTTATTAGTGAAAGATGGTGTAACAGAAAACTTAATTACCGAAATGCAAAATGGTGGTGGTTGTGCTCCAATAACTGATTATTCATCTTATGCTAACAGAAGATGGATTATCGGACAAGGAAATGCAGCATTAACTTATGGCAAATGCGCACCATGTGCAATTGGTATTAAAGAAGTAGAAATTGCTGATTTATCTGTTTATCCTAATCCCGCAAAAGATGAAATCAATATCAGCACTTCTGAATTAATTAGTTCTTTAAAAGTTTATTCATTACTTGGCAACTTAATTAAAGAGCAAAAAACTTCAGACACTAATGCTCGTTTGAATATTTCAAATTTTGAAAAAGGTATGTATATCATTGCAATAGAAAGCAACGGTAAAACAAATCAGGTAAGAATCATAAAAGATTAAAATAAAATTTAATTAATTGGTTAGGGAGGTTTTACCTCCCTAATTTTTTATACAACAACATGAAAAATAAAATCACACTTCTCTTTTCTTTACTTATAAGTATCTCATTGCATGCACAGTGGGATTTAGTTTGGGAAGATCAATTTGATGGTTCTTCGCTTGATACAACAAAGTGGAAAATAGATGTAGGTGGAAACGGCTGGGGTAATAATGAGTCACAATATTACACTTCACAAGGTAATTTAACCATTCAAAATAGCATATTGACAATTACTGCAAAAGCAGAACAATTTGGGTCCAATCAATACACATCAGCAAAACTCAAAACAGAAGGCAAATTTAATGTACGTTTTGGAAAAATAGAAACTCGCATGAAATGCCCAATGGGACAAGGTTTATGGCCTGCATTCTGGATGCTGGGAAGTAATCACAGTACAATCGGATGGCCTAAATGTGGCGAGATTGATGTTATTGAGCACATCAATAGTGAAACAAAAGTTCATGGCACTGCTCATTGGGATAATGTTGGGCATATTTACTGGGGTGGAATTATTAATAACGATCCTACACAATTTCATAATTATAGCATCATTTGGGACTCTACCAAAATACAGTGGTTTATGGATGACCAAATTTATTATCAGTTAAATACGTTAAACGGTGTAAATGGCACGGAGGAATTTCAGAACAGTTTTTATTTAATTTTAAATTTAGCTGTAGGCGGAAATTGGCCTGGCTATCCAAATGCAAATACTGTTTTTCCTGCAGAAATGCAAGTAGATTATGTGAAAGTTTATCAACCTTCAAATGCAAATTCCATTAATGATATCAATAATCAAATGGATTTATTTTCAATTCTGGAAAACAATAAAATTTTGCTTAAATCAAATTTTAATAACATCAAAATAATTTCAGTAAATGGTCAATTATTAATTGATGAAAAGATAAATTCAAATGAAATAAGCATTAAACATTTAAATGAGGGAATTTATTTTATAGAGCTTTACAATGATGGTAAAGTATGCAGAAAATCATTTATAAAAAGTACTAATCCAGAATAAATTTGATCCAGTTAGATGGATTGTTAATCGAGGTACTTATCGAGTTACCAAACACGTTTATTTTATCAGTTAAATTTTTTCCTTTATAGGCAGAAATAATAATTTGTCCATACAAATCACTTCCTTTTAAAAATTTTTTATCTAACCATTTCGAAGAAACTTGCAAAAAGATTTTATTATTCAGAAGATTCATTTTTACTCCGGAAACATTTGTAGTTATACCTTTTTTGCATTTTAATGTTGAAATTTTATCACTTAATAATAACGTTGTACGATTCTTTGGTGCTAACGAATTGCTGGCAAAAGCCAAATCTATAATTACAGAATCAATTTTAGTTAGCGAATCGGAAAGCACTAAATTAAAATACAACGAATCATTTGTGTAATAACCAATTTGATTTTCGAAGTTTACGTTATTGTATTTTTTAAATTGATTTAATTTAACTTCTTGCTTTGAGACAGTTGAAGCGGGAACAATTTTGATACTTTTAATTTGTAGTTCACCAGAAGCAAAACACTGAATAATCATTTGCTTTACATTATTAAACGAAAAGGAATTTTCTTCAGCAGGAAAAAGTTGAAAAGGAACTAAAATTGTTGTCCAGCTGGTATCAATAATTTTTTTGGTTAGAAATTGTTTTTGATAGCCCAACCAACATTGATTACCGGCATAATCTTCCAATCCAAATGCAAATGGCAGATTACTTGTTGAACCAATTTTTGTTCTCACAATAACTTCGATTGAAGCATTTTCATTTATCATCGATAAATCTTTTCCCATCCAGTTTTCCCAACCAAATCCTAATCCTACCCAGTCACAATCATCCTGATCTTTATTCCAGCTGAGTTCAATGTAATTTTCTTTTTGCTCCGAACGAATACACTTTTTGCTTTCAGTTATCCAAAAATCAGCATTTAAAATCCCGTTGAAAATATCCGACTGGTAAAAGCCCTTTTGTTTTAAAATGTCTTCATCCTGTTGATAGGTAACATAGTTTTCAAAAACTATTTTTTTGTTACCCTGAGAAAAGGACAAAGAAATACTCCACAAAAAGAGAAAGATATATATACAACGTATCATTATATCAAGGTTCTAAAGGTGCATTTTGAGTAAAAATCATATAATCCAATTTAGATTTAGCATAACCCGATGAAGGATTAGCCAAATGCAACATATTAATTTGCATTAGCTTGTTGGGTTCTAATTGTTTATTTCCTGAAGGTGTTGCCGGAGCTCCATTAACCAAACAGGTAAGATCAGCATAACGTACTGTTATCAATTTCCATCCTTCCCAATTAACATTTACTTGTAATGAATACATGTCTTCTGTTTGTGAACTAAATGATCCATTTAAATTATCATCTTCCTGAAATTGAAAAAGCACCAAACTATTTGTTAATCCGGGCTCACCCCAAATTAATACATTAAAATAATTGCTTTCCGGATTAGAACTCAATGGAAATTGCGATGCTCCGTATGCAGTTGCTTTAAAATTCACTAATCCTATTAACCAATCCCAATTTACAGTACCGGCCATATTGTAATGTGCATTGCCCTCTGCTGCTGTATTGTCTGATTTAATTTGAAAATCCATATTAGCACCTGATTGTATAAAACTTGACCATCCCGATTTAAATGGAGTTTCAAAATCTGCAATTAAAAATCCTGTATTATTCTTTTTTGAAAGTGCTTTAACATAAACTACAAATGTATCGGGCTCACTATCAAATTTTAAAACTGCTTTACAGTTTTCCGTTTTAAAAACAGGAAACTGTGTTGTGCTACCATTCCATAAAGTGCTTGTATTATCAAGTGTTTTACCAGTGCCCTGAAATACTTTTTTTGCACCAGAAGTCATTCCTGTGATGTTTAAGGTCCAGTTTACCGTTTTGGAAAATTCAGCTTCAAAATAAACGGATTGACCATTGTAAAAATCTACAGAATCTTTACTGGCTTTAAATTCCTTTATTACTTGAAATTTACCATACTGATCCTGTAAAGATGGACCATCAATTTTATCCAACTCATTTTTTCTGCAAGATGAAAAAACAAGTATAATTGAAATTATAAAAAGATAATTCTTCATACGCTTTAAGTTAGTTAGTATTAAAATTTCATGATGTAATATATTAAAGCCTCATTTATTCCATAGCTTTCATAAGCTTTTGATGTTGTTTTACATTGTTCTACAAAGAAAGACAAATGTGTTTTTTCAGAAAAATTATACTTTAAACCAACACAATAAAACTCTTGTTTCTGAATATACTCCATAGGAGTAAAATTAGTTACGTCACCGTTTTCATTTCTCAAGGGAAGTATTTCATTTCCTCTTGCATTCATTAAAAAATAATTACCCACAATACTTAAACCTTTTACTATTT
>CAZTCG010000174.1:0-3309 GCA_964612005.1 uncultured Flavobacteriaceae bacterium
GTTACTCCTTGGTTTAATTTTTTAAATTCATTAATCAATACTACAGCATCTTTATCAGTAATTACTCGTAATAATTGCATGCCTAGCGCTAATTTTTCTTCTATTAACATACCCAGGTAAGTACCGGTAGCAAAACCACCAGCCCAAGCAATAAAGCAAGCCATGTTGTTTAAATTGTTAAATACTTGCCTCATGGCAACCAACCAAATCAACACTTCAAAAAAACCAATAAAGGGTACTATTTTTTTAAATCCTTTTGAAACTAAAAGGTGTCGTAATGTAGCCAACGTTACATCACCCATTCTCGAAATGAAAATTAAAAAGGGTAAAACAATCCAATTGAAATAATCAAATTCGTGCATTAGTACAATATTAATTTTCTTTAACGATCAATTTTGCAATAAAGTAAGGAGTTATTAAGTTATTCGTGTTTAAATCATCTTAACAATACAATAAAACGCTATTCTATTTTTTATAAACTTTGAGATATGGAAAATCAATTGCCGGAAATTCCTGTAGAGAAGTCGAAATTTAAAAAATGGTTTAAGCCACTTTTATGGGTTTTAGCTTCCTTTATTTTTATACTTATTCTAAGTGTTACTTTAGTTTTTGTATATGAAGATGAAATTAAATCTGCGGTAATTGAAGAGTTAAATCAACATCTTAATGCTGAAATTAGTGTTAAACCCGATAATATTGATTTAACTATAATTCGCAGTTTCCCGAATACATCTTTGGATTTTAAAGAAATTACTTGCTTTGAAGTCAGCAATAAAAAAAACAGAGATACACTTTTTATTGCCAATCGAATTTCATTGCAGTTTAATGTAATGGATATTTTTCATGAAAAATATGACATCAAAAAAATAGATTGTTCCAATCTTGATTTACGTTTAGTAATTGATGAAAATGGAAAAGAGAATTATAATGTATGGAAAGAAGATACAGCTAATTCAACTAAAAATGAAAAAGTTAGTTTTTCGTTGGAGGATGTTTCATTAAAAAAAATTAAATGTTCATTTAAAAACAGAAAAGAAAAAACTAAACTACTTTTTACACTGAATAAAGCTGATTTTAAAGGAAAGTTCAACGACCTTAATTATGAATTAAATTCTGAAGGCGAAATGTTTTTAAATTACTTTACTTATAAAAAAACAAATTATTTAAAAAATAAAAACATCAATTTTAATATTGAATTGGATGTAACTGAAAATTTGTATTCCATAAAATCATCTGAGCTACAAATTAATGATGTTTATGTTTCTGTAAATGGAAATTTAAAAAATCAAAATAAAATTATTCAATCCAATTTGAATTTCACCGGTAAAAATTTAGACGTAACAACAGCTTTGAGTTTATTACCACAAAGTCAGCAAGAGCGTATTAAAGATTATGAAGGCGAAGGTTTATTTTACCTGAAAGGTAGCATTGAAGGCCCATTGAATAGTGAAGAAATTCCGGATATAAAAGCAGATTTTGGGTTTCAGGATGCAAGTTTAACATATAAGCCCAATAATGTTACTGCCAAAAATTTAAGTGTTACTGGCTCGTACAGCAATACAAAGGGATATGATGAATTACTGTTAACTAAAATAAGTGCATCAATCAACAATAATATTATTTCGGGTGATTTTAAATTAATTGATTTTAACGAACCTTACATTGATGCCAAATTTAAATTGAATGCAGATTTAAACGAAATCATTTTATTCTATCCTATAGATACACTTACCGAATTAAGAGGCAAGGTGTTTTTTGAAGGCGAGGTAAAAGGTAAATTAGCACAACTGCAAAAAGATTTTACCGATGCATCAAATTATTCAAAGGGGAATGCACATTTTACTAATGTAAAATTCAATTTTAAAAACGATGAGCATAAATGGGATTTGCCTTATGGTAAGTTATCGTTTTCAGGAAACAATTTAATTACAGATAGTTTAAAATTAAGTATTGGAAGTAGTGATGTTGAAATTAAAGGTACAGTCCTCAATTTCCTTCCGTGGTTACTTAAAGAAAATGAGCAGCTTAGTATTAACGCAAAATGCCAGTCGAATTTTATTTCGTTAGATGAATTATTAAAATCATCATCTAATTCAACCAACGAATTTTCTTTTCCGAAATGGCTAAGTTTTTCGCTAGAATCAGACGTCAAAAACATCAAACTCGGAAAATTTACTGCAAATAATATAACCGGTAATATTCAGTTAGTAAATAACAAATTGTATGGCGACAACATCACCTTTCAATCGATGGGTGGAAGTGTTACGTTATCTGGCATTATGGAAGAACATGAACAGGATATTTCCATTAAAGGTACTTCAGCTTTAAAAGACATTGATGTTAAACGAATGATGTATGAAATGAATAATTTTTCGCAAGATGAACTACTTGATAAGCATGTTAAAGGAAAAGGAAATTTTTCTTTTGATTTTTCTACCAGGTGGAATAAAAAATGGGAATGTAATTTTGATAAACTGGTTGCTAACTTTGATGTGCAAATCAATCAGGGAGAATTGAGTGAATATAAACCATTAGAAAGTTTAGCTAAATATATAGAGTTAAAAGAATTACAAAACATAAAATTTAATACCCTGAATTGCCATTTGGCAATTAATAATCGCATCATTGATATTTCAAAAACAAAAATCAATAACTCTGCTTTAAACTTAGAATTTTTTGGAACGCACGATTTTGAAAATAATATTAATTATCATATTAAATTATTATTGAGTGAATTGATTGCAAAACGACCAGGTAAGAATAAAAAACTAGATGATGAATTATTGCTTACTGAAAATGATCCGGAGAATAAACGTTGTGTTTTTATAAGTATGAAAGGGAATATCGATAACCCTGTTATTACTTACGATAGAAAAGCCATGAAAGAAAAAATAAAAGAGGACATAAAAAATGAAAAACAGAACTTAAAAAGTATTTTAAAAGAGGAGTTTGGATTTTTTAAAAATGACACTAGTGTTAAGGTAAATAAAAATGAAAACAAAGCAGATCAACGATTTATAATTGACAATAACACGAAACAAAAAGAGAAAGAAAACAAACTTCAACCCAAAAAGAAGAAGGAAGAAGATGACGATTTTTAATTGATATATTTGTAAAATATGCCCAAATTCGAAGGTTATATCCACTCAAAATTACCAACTGTTGGTACAACTATTTTTACGGTAATGAGTAAAATGGCTGCAGAGCACAAAGCCATAAATTTATCGCAAGGTTTTCCTGATTTTAATTGCGATGAAAAATTGTTGGATCTGGTTACACATTACATGAAGTCTGGATTTAATCAATATG
>CAZTCG010000174.1:3319-4788 GCA_964612005.1 uncultured Flavobacteriaceae bacterium
GCACCCATGCAGGGGCATATACAGTTGCGCGAACAAATTTCTATTTTAATTGAAAAAGAATACAAATGTAATTACCATCCTGAAGCAGAAATTACTGTAACAGCTGGTGCCACACAAGCCATTTATACATCTATTGCAGCATTGGTTAGAGAAGGCGATGAAGTCATTGTTTTTGAACCTTCCTACGACTGCTATACACCGGCAATTATTGTTGCCGGGGCTAAACCAATTTATGTTCCTTTACAGTTGCCAGATTTTAAAATAAACTGGACAGCCGTAAAAAAATTGATTACTCATCGTACGCGAATGATTATCATTAATTCGCCACATAATCCAACAGGTGCAATCATTACTGAAAATGATTTAAAGGAATTAGATAAAATTACTCGAAATACAGATATCATTATTTTAAGTGATGAAGTATATGAACACATGGTGTTTGATGGTAAAAAACATTTTAGTATTGCAACACATAAGCAGTTAGCTAATAGAAGTATGCTTGTTTCTTCTTTTGGTAAAACCTTTCATACCACCGGTTGGAAAATGGCATACATAGCTGCTCCTGAAAACTTAATGAATGAGTTCAGAAAGGTTCATCAATATCTTGTATTCTCATGTAATAGTCCAATTCAATTTGCTATTGCAGATTATATGAAGGATGAAAATAATTACAGACAGCTGAAACATTTTTATCAAAAGAAACGGGATTACTTTATTGAATTAATAAAAAACTCAAGATTTAATTTTCAACCTTGTCAGGGCACTTATTTTCAATTGTTGGATTACAAAACAATTTCAACTGAAAAAGATACGGATTTGGCAGTGAGATTAACCAAAGAGTTTAAAATTGCTTCCATACCTTTATCTGTTTTTTATCATGAAAAAACAGATAACCAATTACTAAGATTTTGTTTTGCTAAAAAAGAAGAAACGCTTGAAAAAGCTGCAGAAATAATTTGTAAAATTTAGGTATATGTATAGGTATTTTCTAAAGCTTTTTTTTGTTTTATTTATCACGAATCTATTCTCGCAATCGTTTACTAAAAAAACAATTGTTATTAATGCAAATGCGGGTATTCCTCACCTTTACAAAGGGATTGTTAAAGTTGCTACTGAAACAGATTTTTTCAAAAAGCAATTTAGCGGTAAATTGGAAATAAAAGATTTTAAAGGAATCAATCCCTTATTTTTTAAGGCCGAGTATGGGATCTCAAAATATGTTGGAATAGGATTGAATTGCGCATACTGGAATTTAAGTTTTAAAGTGCTGGATTATTATAATGTTATAAAGGCCGGACAACTAATTGGAAGTGATGAAATGGATACCTATCAGTTTAAAATCAGTAGTACATCATTTGGTATCCGACCTAATTTTCATATCCCATTCAAAAATGATAAACATGATGTTTATTTAGGTGTTGCCTTAGGGTTAACAAAAAATAAATTAGGGATAGATTTTAGTAGTACTG
>CAZTCG010000175.1:0-1953 GCA_964612005.1 uncultured Flavobacteriaceae bacterium
ATACTCATGCATGGCTTTATCAAATTGTTCCTGCCCCATGTAATTCATTAAATAATTGAATAAAACTGCAGTTTTACTATAAACAATTGCCCCATAGTTTGAACCGGTAAATTCAGCAGAATGCATTGAACATGGCTGATCCAAATGTTGTTTAGCCATCTCTGTATAAAAAAGCTCGTATTGTGCTTTTTGTTTAAACTTATTCAATCCGCCTAAAGAAAAAGAACTGTCTTTTCCTAAAATTGAAGCCAGTGTTTGGTTTGGATATTTGGTCTGAATATATCTTAACTCATTAAAAGAATTAATACCTTCATCCATCCACGCATTTACTCTTTCATTACTTCCGAGCATACCATAAAACCAGTTATGCCCTACTTCGTGCATAATTACTGTTTCAAGTGAAAATAAATTACTTACATCGCCAATTACAGTAATGTTTGGATATTCCATTCCGCCTCCGGCACTTATTGTTCCATCTACAGCTGTAACATGATTGTATTGGTAATCTCCATTCCATAAAGAATAGTAATAGGTGGCATCTGCAATATATTCGAGCGAATTTTTCCAAAGTGAAAGATTCTTGTTTGTAAAAAATGCCCAGGTTTCAACTTTTCGTTCGGATTCAGGTAAATTAACTTCTCCTTTCAATACATTAAATCGTTTATCTGCAAACCAGGCAAAATCATGTACGTTTTTTTGATTAAATCGAATGGTTTTGTATTCTTTACTGCTTTTAGGGAATGACATATCCGAGATAAAAGCAAGATCTCCGCCTTTATTGTATTTATTTATTTTCTCTTGTGTTTCAGCGAGTTTTTCATTCAAAAAATTTAGTTCTTCGGTTAGCTCTCCTACTCTATCGCCTGTTGCTGCAAGTAAATAATTTTTTGGCAAAGTGATGCTCACATCATATGTTGCATATTCCGAATAAAATTCTCCCTGATCCAAATATGGCATTTGGTTCCAACCATTATTGTCATAAACAGCAGGTTTTGGATACCATTGCGTAATCATATATGCTTGTCCAATATGTCCTAATCGGGAAAAACTTGCACTTGGTAATTTTACATGAAACGGTGTTGAGATTTTTATTGAATTACCAGGCAATAAAGGTTCGTTTAAAAACAAAGTACATATATCTAAGTAAATTGAATAATACGACCAAATAACAAGTTTGTCGTTTACTTTAAATTCTAAACTATCTATAAAACCAAGTTCTGATTTTTTGGCAAAATACATATTGGTTTCACCATTTTCTAATAGCTGTTTTGCTAGTGCTGTATTGTTATTTTTATAGGCATTGGGCCAAAGGTGAAAATAAATTGATTTTAAGGTATCAGGAGAATTGTTTGTGTAAGTTATTTCTTCATATGCGCTTAAGTCATGAAGCGAATCGTTTAATTTCACTTGTATTTTATAATCTACGTCCTGCTGAAAATAATTTTTCTGGGCAACTAATTCTACTGAAGTAAACTTTATAAATATTAGCAGAAAAAACGATTTAATAAATAATGTTTTTTTATAAACTTTCATTTGTAATAAAAATCATGATAATAGTTTCAAAATTAACGAATAAACCTTGCTTTAGAATAGTAATTGTATAAGCGGTAGAATGATAATTTTTAAATTATCCCTTTAATTAAAAATATGCAATACGTTACCATCATAGGTAACGCTATAATTTCTTAATGGATTAGCCGATGGTCCGTTTACGATACCTCCATTGGTTAGGTAAAATCTTGAGCCACAAAGTGTATCTTCTGCAGTAACATTATCAGATCGAACACCTACTACTGCATTCAGGTTTGTAGTAGCTTCAAAAGGACAATTTCTTTCATAAGCAACAAAATCATTATCGTTTTCGTTTTGTGCAACTCTGTATATAATAATGCCGCTATTTCCACCTTGTTTGTACATCCAACCGCCAGGCACCTGTAAACTAAAAAATTCAGG
>CAZTCG010000175.1:1963-4785 GCA_964612005.1 uncultured Flavobacteriaceae bacterium
TTTTCTTGTCGCAAGAAAATGCAAAAAATATAAAAACACTTGATAAAATGAATATGTTTCTCATCCCTTTGATTTAATACTCTAAATTAATAAATAACTTTGTAAAATTAAACATATGGAAAAAGAAACCGTTAAAAATCCGACTATTAAGTCATCTACTATATATCTTCCACTAATTTTATCGCTTGCAATTTGTATCGGTATCGGAATTGGATACTTTTTTAGTTTTAAAAACGACAATCAAAATACAATTGTAACTACAGATAAAAATGGTAAAATTGAAAAGGTGTTAAACTATATTGAGCAACACTATGTAGATAAACTAAAAACGGATTCATTGGCTGATTTAACTTTATCTGCACTTTTAAATAATTTAGATCCACATAGCGAATACATACCTGCTAGTGAATTGGAAGCTGTAAATGAACCATTGGAGGGGAATTTTGACGGGATTGGTGTAGAATTTAATATTCTAAAAGATACCATAACAGTTGTAAATCCAATATCCGGTGGGCCTTCAGAAAAAGTAGGAATAAAAGCAGGCGATAAAATTGTTACTGTAAATAATGAAAAGGTAGCCGGAATAAAAATCACTAATCAGCAAGTATTTAAAAAATTGCGTGGAGAAAGAGGCACAAAAGTGAAAGTAAAAATTAAACGAGCAAACTCAGCTCAATTAATTGATTTTGTAATTACCCGTGGCGAAATTCCTATTTACAGTATTGATGCTGCCTATATGATAAACAATGTTATTGGTTATATTAAAATCAATCGTTTTTCGGCGAGCACATACAAAGAGTATCTTGATTCATTTAATAAGTTAAAAAAGTCAGGCATGAAAAAATTAATTATAGATGTAAGAGGAAATGGAGGCGGATACTTGAATGCAGCCGTTGATATAATTGATGAATTACTTCCAAAAGGTACACGTATTGTTTATACAGAAGGGCAAGCGAGTCCAAGAAAAGATTATAAGGCAACAGACAAAGGTGGCTTTGAAAATGACGATGTGGTTGTACTCATTGATGAAGGTTCTGCATCTGCCAGTGAAATTTTAGCGGGAGCTATTCAGGATAATGACAGGGGAACAATTATAGGTAGAAGAAGTTTTGGTAAAGGTCTTGTTCAGGAACAAATGGAAATGCCTGACGGTTCTGCCTTACGACTTACTACTGCTCGTTATTACACACCTACCGGAAGATGCATTCAAAAATCATATTCAAATGGAAAAGAAAAATACTTTGAAGAAGAATTTAATCGTTATGAAAATGGTGAACTTTTATCTGTTGACAGTATTAAATTTGCTGATAGTTTAAAATACAAAACACCTTCAGGTAAAATTGTTTACGGCGGAGGTGGAATTATGCCTGATATTTTTGTTGCACTAGATACAACATTTAGAAGCTCATGGTTGAATAAAATAAGTTATGCAGGTATTGTGAGTGATTTTGCACTAAATTATGTAAACGAAAACAGAGATAAACTAACTAAACAATACAATGCTAAAAGCTTCCAAACTAGTTTTTTAGTTAGTAATGAGATAATGAATAATTTTATCAAACTTTGTGAATCCAACAACATAAAAACAGAAACAGCTGCACTTAAAAAATCTGAGATTTATTTAAAAACTCAATTAAAAGCATTAATGAGCAGGTATTTATTTGGAAACGAAAATTACTACACCATCAGTCAGGAAAACGACAAAGTAATTTTAAAAGCCATTGAAGTACTAAACAGAAAATAATCAAGGTTTGTATTTAGAAAAACTTAAAATTTTTTGAGAATCGTTCTCTTTCATTAAATCAGAAAGTGAAACATCTTTGTTTTTATTCATGTAGCTTCTAACCAATTGCCAACCCACCCACATGGCTATGCGAGGCGGACATTCTTTGCTGATTGCAGATGTAAATGGACCTTCTGATATATATTCATTAACATGTTTCATATCGTTTTTATATAATCTTTCCTTTTCTGTAAAATAAGCCCAAATTTTATGTTCAAATTGTGTACAATAGTCAATTTGTTTTGATGTATATGCTACTTTAACAGAATCTGGTGCATCAGGCAATACAGCATCCATGCAGTATAAAAGTTTTCCATAAAAAACCATGAATCCTAATAAATTATTCATTGGTTCATTCGAATCAAAATTTTGAACGATCCAACCTTTTATGGCATCAGGCACTATATATTCTTTTCGAAGTTGATTGGTCTTATATTTTGGCCATTGCAGCATTTCATAAAACTTATTTTTTTCTCCTAAATACATTTCCAATCCAATTCCTAAAATACTATCTTCAGTTATAATATTGTAGTTAAACCCCGACTCAAATGAGATTACTTTAAGTGGTATTCTTTTATCAGGGAAATGATATTTAAATCTTTTGAATGCGATATTCAATTTATTTTCAATTTCAATCATCGTTTCGTCAGTATAAATTTGCTGAACATCTTTATGCATAAACTTCATATCATTATTTGACACAAATGCTAATACTGCTTTTTCTACTGATTCATTAACATCACCCGGATTTAAAATATCAACTGTATAATTATTATAAAATACCCCATATTTTTTTTGATATTCAGCTGATTTTGATGAATAATTTTTCTCATTGATTTCAAAGAAATCCCTGTCGAGGCGTTCTATTTTTATTTCCTGAATTTTAATATCTGAAACATCTACATCTAGCCGATCGTTTGAACAAGCAATAAAAAAAACAGAAATTGAAAAAAAGTATATTATTAATTTAATTTGAGCATTCATGATAAAAAACTAAATTTGGCTTCCGTAAAAATAAATGAAGTTCTTAATAAAAATC
>CAZTCG010000176.1:0-4784 GCA_964612005.1 uncultured Flavobacteriaceae bacterium
AGTTGCTAATCCAATTGCAGGAATTGTAATCGGTTCGCCTCTTAGTTTTTGTTCAGGTGATTCAGTTATTTTGAGTCATACTTACAATTCAAATTACACTTATCAATGGATTAATAATGCAGGAAATATTAATGGAGCAACTGATACAACATTATCAGTAAATCAATCTGGAAATTATGCATTAGTAGTTTTCAATCAGGGAATATGTTCTGACACAACTTCTTTTACTTCAGTAAATGTATTTCCTTCGGCTTCAGTTCCTTCTATTAATGCAGTTGGAACAGAATTAACTTGTAGCATTACTGCTAATTCATATCAGTGGTTTTTAAATGGAAATATAATTGTTGGAGCAAATAGCCAGACCTATTCTGTAATTCAAAACGGAAATTACAGTGTTGAAATTACCGATGCTAATGGTTGTACTGCATTATCATCCGATTTTTCATTCAATACTGTAAATATTAATTCTGTAAATAATTTAATTAATAGTTCAGTTTATCCTAATCCTACAACTGGTATAATTAAAATTAAATCCGAAGGAAAGGATTTAATTCAATATATCAAAGTACTTGATTTAACAGGTAAAACAGTTAATGAATTTAGAAATGATTTGCATTTAAATTCTGAAATTGAAATTTCATTAGATGAAAATTTATCAAATGGTATTTATTGGATTCATGTAATAAGCAATAATGGCACTAAAAATTATCGTATTGCACTTTCTAAATAAGTATAGAAAGTATTAATCTAAAGTAAAGGGTTGAAGTTTTTTCAACCCTTTTTTTATTATTTATTTAATATTGAAGCAAACAATATGTAATATTCAACTCTTTTTTTTGTACTCATTAAATTAAAAAATGGCCAGCGAGAAAATTATTGCACTTATTGATGACGATGAGGATATTTTGAATTTTCTGAATTATAATTTGGTTAAAAAAGGATATAAAGTGATTTTATTTTCTGATTGTAATCAAATACTTGATTCACTGAAGAAATACAAACCAACTTTGATTATTTCTGATTGGATGCTACCAGGCAAACAAGGTATAGATTTATTAATGGACATTCGAAAAGATGATGAATTAAGATCTACACCATTTGTGATGATTACTTGTAATAATTCATATACTGATATTTCTAAAGCTTTTAATAAAGGCATCAATGATTATTTTGTGAAACCATTTAAAATTGCTGACTTCTTAACCCGCGTTGATCATCTTGCAAAATTAGCCCCAGGAAAAGATTAATAATTTGTTAATCATAATAACTTAATCTCGTAACAGTAGTGTTGTTGTTTTGTAAAAAAAACTATGCAACCCAAACGCGAATTAGATTTAGTAATCATTAGTGATGTTCATCTTGGAACATACGGCTGCCATGCAAAAGAACTTTTGCACTACCTAAAAACCATTCAACCTAAAACCTTAGTTCTTAACGGTGATATTATTGATATGTGGAATTTCAGTAAAAGTTATTTTCCAAATTCACATATGGAAGTTCTTCGCTACTTGATGAAACTTGCAATGGAAAATACAGAAGTTTATTACATTACAGGTAATCACGATGAAATGCTAAGAAAATATAGCGAGTTGAAACTTGGAAATTTTCATATTGCTGATAAATTAATTTTAAACTTAGAGGGTAAGTTAGCATGGATTTTTCATGGCGATGTGTTTGATTCAACCACAAAAGGTTATGCAAAATTATTGGCAAAACTAGGTGGTAAAGGATATGATTTATTGATTTTGATTAATCGTTTTGTAAACTGGTGCTTAGAGTTAGTAGGAAGTGATAAAATGAGTTTCTCTAAAAAAGTAAAAGAGAGTGTAAAAAAAGCGGTTTCATTCATTTCAAATTTTGAGCAAACAGCTGCTGAATTAGCCATTGAAAAAAAATATGATTATGTTATTTGTGGACACATTCACGTTCCTCAAATGAGAGAAGTAAGTAATGAAAAAGGAAAAGTAATGTATTTAAATAGCGGAGATTGGGTAGAAAACCTAACTGCACTAGAATATAACAACGGCGAATGGGAACTTTTTAATTACGATAAAAATTACTTGGATTTAATTTATCCTATAGAAAATTCAGTTAAACAAGATTTCAAATATCAGATTCTGTACAGTTAATGCTTAAAATTTTATATGCTGTTCAAGGTACTGGTAATGGTCACATTACACGTGCAATTGAACTTATTCCTTGTTTTAAAAAACATGGTGAAGTGGATGTTTTAGTTAGTGGTATTCAATCTGATATTGAGTTACCCTTTCAAATAACCTATCGATTCAAAGGTTTGTCGTTTATTTTTGGTAAAAAAGGTGGAGTTGATATTTGGAAGACTTATCAAAAAATGAATACAGTTAATTTACTGAAGGAAATTAAACAACTACCCGTAAAAAAATACGATTTAATTATAAGTGATTTCGAGCCGGTTTCATCATGGTCATGTGCAAAGGCAAAACTAAATTGTATTGGTTTAAGTAATCAGGCTGCAACTTTACACCCATTGGCACCAAAGCCAAAAAAAACAGATTTAATTGGTAAACTTGTTTTGCTTAAATACGCACCTTGTAATTATCAATATGGCTTTCACTTTAAAGCATTAGATCAACAAGTATTTACTCCTATTATTCGTAAAGAATTAAGAGAGGCAGAGGTGACTAATGAAGGTCATTACACTGTTTATCTGCCAGCTTATGATAATGAACGAATATTAAAACACCTTAGTGTTTTTAAAGATGTAAATTGGCAAGTATTCTCAAAACATACTACTAAAAAAATCAAGAAAAAGAACATTACAATATATCCTATTGAAAATAAATTATTTTTAAAATCATTACTATCGTGTGAAGGCGTATTTTGTAATGCAGGATTTGGTACAACAAGTGAAGCTTTATTCTTAAATAAAAAATTATTGGTTATCCCCATGAAAAAACAATACGAGCAATATTGTAATGCAGCCATGTTAAAGAGTATGGGAGTTCCGATTATGAAAAAAATGAATGCTGAATATAGTAGTGTCTTAAAAGAATGGATACAATCTGAACATCGTGTAAAGGTTGATTATAAAGATAATGCACAGGAAATAGCAGATTTAATTGTGAAAAATCATGCTACATCAAAATATGTAAATACAAACCACGAATCACAGCATTACTCGATTTTTCAGTAATAGTTATGCACAGTAAATTTTTTGGTGATGATTTCATTTGGGGAGTTTCAACTTCTGCAGCTCAAATAGAGGGTGCCTACTTAACCGACGGGAAAGGACTTTCCATTTGGGATGTATTTGCCAGAAGAAGAAAAAAAATTTTAAATGGAGATACACCTTTTATAGCAACTGATTTTTACAATCGCTATAAGGAAGATATTTTACTGATTAAAGAAATGGGCTTTAAACATTTTCGTTTTTCTCTTTCGTGGCCTCGTATTTTACCAGATGGGATCGGTCAAATTAATGAAAAAGGAATTTTGTTTTACCATGATGTTATTAATGAATGCATTAAAAATGGTATAGAACCGTGGATAACTTTATACCATTGGGATTTGCCACAAACATTAGAGGATAAAGGTGGTTGGACAAATCGTGAAATAATAAATTGGTTTAAAAACTATGTCGAAATTTGTGTGAGGGAATATCATACAAAAGTAAAACATTGGATGATATTGAACGAGCCAATGGTTTTTACAGGAGCAGGTTATTTTTTAGGTGTTCATGCTCCTGGTCGCAAAGGAATTTCAAATTTTGCGGCTGCTTTGCATCACGCAGTATTATGTCAGGCAATAGGATTTAGAACTGTAAAATCTATTGATTCAAATTCAAAAGTAGGTACAACATTTTCGTGTTCTTATGTTACACCTTATTCAAATTCACCAAAAGATGTGAAAGCTGCAAATCGTGTAAATACTTTGCTTAATCGTGTATTTATTGAGCCTGCTTTGGGTTTAGGATATCCTGAAAATGACTTGCCTGTATTGAAAAAAATAAATACGTATGTTTTACCAGGTGATCAACAATTAATGAAAGTGGATTTTGATTTTATAGGAATACAAGTTTATACACGTGAGGTTGTTAAGCATAGCTGGTTAACACCTTATGTAAAAGCAAAAATTGTTCCTGCAGATAAACGTAAGGTATATAGAACTCTTATGGATTGGGAAGTTTATCCTGAATCCATTTATCAAATGATAAAATTATATTCATCTTATTCATCCGTTAAAGAAATTTATATTACTGAAAATGGGGCATCTTTTCCTGATGAATTGGATGGAATATCGGTGCATGATAATGAACGTAAAAATTTTTTTGAATCCTATTTAAATGAGGTGTTACGTGCAAAAAAAGAAAATTTGAAAGTAAAAGGTTATTTTGTATGGTCATTAACAGATAATTTTGAGTGGGCAGAAGGTTATCGTCAACGATTTGGTTTGGTATATATTGATTATGCTACGCAAAACCGAATACTTAAAAATTCCGGAAAATGGTTTAAAGCGTTTTTGAAATCAAACTGATTGTTTAGTATTCTCCTCCAATTTTACGTTTATTCCAATTAGGTTGGTTTTTAAATTTAGGAAGCATGTTGGGCTTGCTTGTAATTCCTGTTGTATCGGTTAATGCCTTCATAAATGCAATTATATCTTTCATTTCATTTTTAGATAATTTTAATTCATCAAAAGGAAGTGTTTGATGTTCCAATACAATGCCAATTCCTTTTCCTCCACCTTTATTATAAACGTCCATTACATCTTCTAAGTTTTTGTAACTACCGTTATGCATGTATGGG
>CAZTCG010000177.1:0-4783 GCA_964612005.1 uncultured Flavobacteriaceae bacterium
GAAATGAGTACAACGGCACCGTGATAGGTTTCCATAAATTCTTCTAACCACTGAATGGCTTCAATATCTAAGTGATTAGTGGGCTCATCCAATAATAAAATATCCGGCTTTTGCATCAATAGTTTTCCTAATTCAATTCGCATGCGCCACCCACCACTAAATTCTGAAGTTTGACGATTAAAATCCTTGCGTTCGAAACCCAAACCACGTAATACTTTTTCTATTTCTTCTTCTCTGTTGGATGCGCCAACAATATCGAGGCGTGCGTGAATATCAGTTAAATCGGTAATCAGTTTTGAATAGGAATCACTTTCATAATCTGTTCTAACTTCCAATTCTTTGTTGATTTCTTCAATCCTTGTTTCTAATTGTTGAATTTCAATGAATGCAGTAGCAGCTTCTTCTGCAACAGTTCTTCCTGCCTGATGTTTCATATCCTGAGGCAAGTAACCAATTTTACATTCGTTAGGAACAGCTATGTCACCTTTAGTAGGATTTTGCTCGCCAGCTAAAATTTTTAACATGGTTGATTTGCCGGCCCCATTTTTACCCGCTAAACCTATTCTGTCTTTAGGATTAATTAAAAAACTGATGTTTTCAAATAAGGAAAAGCCACCAAACGAAACTGTAATATTGTTAACCGAAATCATGAATTAATTAAAAATGGGTGCAAAGATAGGGCAATATTGAGCATTGGCAAAAATTAAAACACATCATTTAGTCATTTTTTAGCTTTGGTATACAATTATATAAAGTGGTAATTATCACTTAAATAATATTGTTTTTAAATATTAATGATTCGCCTTAGTTAATTACTATGTTGAAACAAAAGTTCTTTTAACAAATACAATAATATATATCATGTATATTTGTGAAATTAATATAATCGTTTTGCAAATAAAATTTAACAACAGTCAGGCAGAATTTTTCTTTACCCTAAGAAGCCGTGTCAATGAGTACTTCAAGTCTCAAAAATTAAAACCTACAGGAGATATTCGTCTTTATCTGAAAACAACAACTATCTTTTTAGCATTTGCTGCACTTTATACTTGGCTTGTATTTTTTACACCAAGTAATTTATGGATTGGAATTATACTATCCGTTTCCATTGGCGTGGTAATGGCTTTAATTGGATTTAATATAATGCATGATGGCTCCCATGGGAGTTATTCTACAAAAAGTAAATGGAATACCATTATGGCTTATTCCAGTAATTTTTTAGGAGCAAATGCTTTTTTCTGGACTCAAAAACATAATATCAATCATCATACATACACCAACATTGAAGGTGTAGATGACGATATTGATGTTAGACCATTTATCAGAATTCATTCAGATCAAAAAAAATACTGGATTCATAACTTTCAACATTTTTACTGGCCTTTTCTTTATACATTAACTTATATATTTTGGGTTTATTACAGAGATTTTGTGAAGTATTTTACGCGTAAAATTGCTGAACACACACCGATGCAAAAAATTACAGTAAAAGAGCACATCGTGTTTTGGGTTTCAAAATTATTCCATATTGGATTTTTTATTGTTCTTCCATCTTATGTTGCAGGATGGAAAGAAACACTTTTGGGTTATGGAATTGCAGCATTAGTGGTTGGATTTATTTTAGCTATTGTTTTTCAGCTTGCCCATATTGTTGAAAATTTAAATTTTGTAACGCCGGATAACACAACAGCAATAAACGTAGAAGACGACTGGGCGGTACATCAAATAAATACAACTGCAAATTTTGCAACTAACAGTAAAGTTTTAAGTTGGTTACTTGGAGGGTTAAATTTTCAGGTTGAACACCATTTGTTTCCAAGAATAAGTCACGTACATTACCCAAAATTAAATGCAATTTTAATGGATACTTGCAAAGACTTTGGAATACATTACAGAGAATATCCAAGTATGATAAGTGCAATTAAATCGCACGTACTTCACTTAAGACAAATAGGAAAAGCAAGTTAAATTAGTTTTCTTTTTTTTGTAATAAGTATTTTTGTTGATTGAAATTATAAGTTAAGCCAACTATAATTCTTCCTTTACTGCTTAGGTTTTCAGGAGTTTTATTTTCATAAGCATTAAATTGAACAGTGCTAGAAAATGAAAAGTTTTTGTAAAAAATTTCAATTCCCGGACCGGCTAATAAGCAATTCATTGAAGTACCATTTTGTAATTCATTTTTAATATATAAACCTTTTGTGTATTCATAGTATGATTGAACAGAAGGTATAAAAATCCAATCATTCTTTTTAATCTTATAAAATAAAGTCAGGTAATTACTGCTACTATTTCCTATACGCTCATCATAATAATTAGTACCATTTATTTTAAAAAGTGAGTTTAGTGATAGACCAAACTTTTTATAACCTAAAATATAATTCGAATAAAAAAACACATCTGTAGTTCCGGTTCCTGGTTGCATCAAAAAAGGTAATCGTTCTCCGCTTGAAGATTCGGCATAATAATTTCCGCTTGGCAATTTAAACCCGCTACCAATAATCAATCGATGTTGAACATTAAACGTATCTATTTTTTTTATGGCATGATAACCAATATAAAAAGTGGGATCGTTAATTCCGGTATGATTAAAAACAACACTGTCTTCTTTCATTTTATTATTACTCACTGAAAGAATTGCATTTATTTCCCATCGTTTATGAATAAAGTATTTTGCCCGAAGTTCATAAGCTTTGTAGGATTCAAAATCTTTTGAACTGTACTTTTTTAAAATTGAGTCAGTTATATGGCTTGTTCCACCATGCATTGTTTTATATGCTCCTGATGGGAAAAAACTCCCATGCTGCTCATAATTTCGATATCCATTAAAAATTCGATACCTATGATAAAATGCCAGTTGACTTTGATTATCATATGGTGTTATGCCCATAAAACTACCGCATATGTCGCAGGCAAACATTGGGCATTGTAAACCAAGGATGATAAAAATATATGTATAACTAAAACGCATGGTTTGATTTAATTGTGGATGTTGAGTTAAAGAATTTTATTTACTTTAATTAATTTTTCAAGTTGTAAAGGAAGTCGAGAAATTGTTTTTTATAAACTTCTCAACTTCCTTTATCATAAAAAATAATTGATCATTAATTTTTATTAATTGTGAATGTGTTCAACTGAAAACATATCAGCATAATTATTTGCAATTAATTTTGCATTTGCCCCAGGCATATGAATGGTATGAAGCGTTGCTAAATTAATTGTATTTGGGTTTTTAAACCATTCCATTACATCACATTTAATGTGAATTTCAGGACTAACAGTTGAACTTACATTTGCAGTTGATCCATTAAAAGATGGACTAACTGTTTTAAGTACATTATTTGTTCCGGAAAAACCTCCAACATGATATAAAATGGATTTAGAACTTGCTCCAGATTGATTAGAATTTCCCTCTAATTTAGCCATTATATAGCCGCTGTTCCAGGTCCAGAACATGCCTAGTGCAGGATCAAGCGCGCCAGTTTGTGAACCCGAAACGTTTCTGGTTGAATCAACACCAATCATGAAACTAATACCAGAATAACTACCAAATGGCACATTATTAATGCTGATTAACTTACTTGCTGAGGTTTCCTCATCTATCAAATGGTAACTTTCATTTTCTGAAAAAGAAGTGCCATCTGCTTTTACTAATTTATTATTACTTATGTAATACTTAAATTTTGTAAATGTAATACTGTCATTGTTGGATGTAGTAAACGTTTTTGTAGTTAAGGCAAAAGCAAGGGTATCAAATACATGTTCTAATTCGATTTTTACAACACCTGTTGTTGGTGAGTTGTTATTAGTATTGTTTTGATTTTCTACTGGATCTTTTTTACAAGATGTAAACAGGGCAATAAATACGCTGATTGATAAAATTAATTTTTTCATTTATGAGTTTTTTTATTTAATAATTTTTTTGAGTAACTATTTATTCTAATAAATAGTTGAATGATAATGCAAATCTCCATTAGCAGAAATGCGATTATAAGTTTCATTTTTTATAATTTATTGTCAGTTCGATAAATATCGAATCCTGAATGTTAAAATAATTTCCAGGTTAATGAATAGATGAATCAGCATTTTATTTTTAAATAAATACAATTCAAGAATTAATTAACAAGTATTAAATTGAATTTAATCGAGTAGTGACTTTACTCCAAAAAACAGCTATTTAGTTTATAGATAATAAAATAAAAACACAATCAATTAATTGAAATCAAGCTTAAATTTTTACAGCTCAATTCAACACCTGTTTTTAACTTTATTATAAAATAAATTAAATCTAAACAACTACTTTTTTATTACAAATAATTGGGTGGATGAAACAACTCAGAAGAATAGGATGTTAAGTTGTTATTTTGAAAAATACAATAAACCGTAATTCTGGAAATAGGATTAATCAACTGAATAGGATTTTTTGTTTCATGAAAGAGTTGAATTTCTTTTAGGTTTTTAAAATTACCCGTTTGAGTTTCTTGATTTTTATCATCTTCTTCCATTTTTTCTTTCAAATGGCAACTCCCTTGGCAGCAATTGTCTTCTACTTCTTTCTGAACACAGAGATTTTTGGCAATATAATCTTGATTCATTTTAAGTTCAATCCATAGCGGTAGTTTGCTGAATGATTGGATTGCAACAGAAAGTATAAGTATGAATACAAGAAATTTTCTCACAGTACAAAATTATAAAAAGTTTAATAGGTGAATTACAATTTTATGGGTTAAGGTTTTATTAAACTTTAGATGTGAAGAACTACTTTATTATGTTGTTCAATTGA
>CAZTCG010000178.1:0-4741 GCA_964612005.1 uncultured Flavobacteriaceae bacterium
TTTTTTGTTTTGCTAACCAAGCTTTGTAATCTTTTTCTGATTCAACAACAATTTTCATTGGCATGTTGTAATGAGATGCACCACAAATTTTATTACAAATTAAAGTGTAATCGAATTCAATTGGGTCTTCTCCTTTTTTCTCACGAATTGCATTAATTTCTTTAATATTTCTAATTACCTGTTCATCTTTTCTCATTTCAGCAGTAGTTACCGTTGGTTTAAATTTGAAACGAGTAACCTGACCAGGAACACAATTCATTTGAGCTCTGAAATGAGGCATAAATGCACTGTGAATAACATCTCTTGAACGGAATTGAAAATCAATCTCAACACCAATAGGAATATGAATTTCGTTTTTCACGATGATATCATCAAAACAATTTTTATCTAATGTGTCTAAACCCATTGAATTTCCACCATCAATTTGAGTGTAATCATCTAAACCGAATTTGTTATCTGCACCTGCATAGCGAGCAGTCCAATCAAACTGTTTAGAATACAATTCTATTTTAACGGATTTAGTATCCGTAGATTTCTCCATGATTTCATTCCAATATTTTAAACCAAAAATGATGATAAAAGCAAGGACAATAGCAGGAACTACAGTCCAAATCATCTCCAATTTATTATCATGCGCAATAAACTCAGCTTTTGCATTTTTTCTTCCATAATATTTCCATGCAAAATAAAACAATACAAAGTTTACGATTACAAAAACAATCCAAATGATATACATGTTGTATCTCATTAATTCATCTACTTTATCACCATGTTCAGAAGCAGATTTAGGCAAACTTCTGTATCCGTACTGGTAAACTTGATAAAATGACCAAATAATAAAAGAAAACATAAAAAGTAAAAAGAATTTACCCATAGTTCTGTTATCGTTTTCTGTTGGTTCCCATTCCTTTTCTGCCTTTAACGCTCTAGATAAATCAATTACTTTAAATAAATAAGCTAAAGCTATACACAACAATAAAATGGTTATAATATACAAAAGTGTCATGCTATATTGTTTTTTTTTAAATTATTTTTTATAATGCAAATTTCTGAAATTATTAGGTTGTATGATGCATTGCTTCATCCAAATATGGGTGGTTTTTAACCAATAATGGTCGTGAAGCAAGATTCCTCAACAAAATATTTATGAAAAACCCTAAGAACCCAAGGAATGTTCCAAACTCCATCCAACTTAAACCATTCCAGTGGTGACCAACAGTACCCGGCATAACAATCATAACAACATCTAGCCAGTGACCAACAAAAATTATTGTACCAACTATAGTTAAGAACCAGAAATTTCTTTTAGCATCTCTGCTCATTAATAATACCATTGGGAAAGCAAAATTCACAAATAATACTGTCCACATTAATGGTTTAAAATGTTCCCAACGAGTTTGGAAATAAATGATTTCCTCAGGAATATTTGAATACCAAATCAACATAAATTGAGAGAAATATAAATATGTCCAAAGGAAAGAAATTGCAAACATCCATTTACCCATATCGTGAATAGTGCTTTCAGTTACAAATTCCATATAACCAAGTTTTTTCAACCATACAATCAACATGATAATTGTGATAATTGCGCTAATCCACATTCCTGCAAAAATATACCATCCGAATAATGTTGAGAACCAATGAACATCAATACTCATTACCCAATCCCAAGCAGACGTTGAAGAAGTAACAGCAAATAATACCATAAACCAAGCTGATAATTTTACATTTTTCCAATGATGTGAATCATCAGATACTTGATCAGCGTCTAATGAATTTTTTCTTAATTTATAAGTAAAAAATAACCATCCTACAATGTATGCAATTGATCTTACCCACCAAAAAAATCCAAAGTAGCCAATTTTATTTGCAACAATTTCATCATAGTTTGGTGAACTTGGATCAGCTATTCCTTCTGTCATCCAAGAATAAATATGGTGAACGTGCAATTGTCCTAAAATGAATAACAATAACATGAAGCTCAATCCGTATGGAAGATACCATGCTACAGCTTCGGTTATTCTTTTAATGGTTGTAGCCCAACCTGCCTCAGCAGCATATTGTAGCCCTAAAAAGAAAGCTGCAGCTAAGCCAATAGCAGTAAAGAAAAACGAGTTAATAAAAATATTTGCCCAAGCACGATTTTGATGGTAATGAGCATCGGGTTCGTGAGGTGCATCAGTTAAAAAAGATGCAATTATTGATATCAATCCAATAGCCATTAAAATGTAGGTAAACATTTTAGCTTTGGAAGGAATTTCGAAATTTAATTTTGACATATTCAACCTTTTTTCTAATTAGTTTTTATCCTTATTTTTTTGCAACTGCTTTTACTGAATCTACTTTATTTGTTGCTAATGAATCTGAAGCAGCAGGGGCATTTCTAACACCTTGTAATTTTTGAACAAAGTGAACCAGTTTCCATCTCTCATCCGAATTTAACAAAAGACCATGTGCACCCATTGTTCCTTTACCATTTGTGATGGAATAAAATATTTTTCCTTCAGATAAATTTTTTAAAGTACCATCATATGCTGGCGGTGGACCAGGCAGTTTTGCAGCAACTTTACCATCGCCTTTTCCTGCTTCACCGTGACAGTGTACACAAAATTTACCATAAATAACTTCTCCTTCTTTTTCTACTTCTGGACTAAATGCAATAGGATTTTTCAGTAAATCTGCATTTTCATATGTTATTCCTTTTGGAATAGATGGTAAATAATGTCTTGCAATACTTCCTGCAACTGGTTTTCTTGCCATGTTAAGTGTGTCACCTGTAGCGGTAACGTATTCACCATAGTATCTTAATGCTCTTGTTCTGTACATATCAGGGGCAAATTCAAAACCCGGACTATTAGGTACTTCTTCACAAGATGTAAAACCTGTAAGCATAGCTGCTGTTAATGCTGACAGCGCAATGGTTTTCAGATTTGGGAATTTATTTAATTTCATCGCTTAACGATTTACTTAATTAATGATCTTTTAATGCAATTGTTCCTTTATGGTTTACTTCGCTAGCACCAGTATTTTTTAAAATACCTTCAGCAGAAGATACTTGTTCTTCGTTTAACTCTAAGTAAATCATAAATTTATCATCTGTTGTTCTTGGATCAGGGTTTTTTGCTTTTGCACCTGGAATTAACCAACAACGTAATAAGTAAGTTAAAGCCATGCCATGAGCTGCACAAAATACGGTTGATTCAAATGTAATAGGAATAAATGCTGGTACATTCATGTAGTAAGTAAAACTTGGTTTACCACCAATATCTGTTGGCCAATCTGTTACCATCATGTACCACATCATCCATGTTGCCAAACATGCGCCCGTTAATCCATAAATAAATGCACAAATTGCAATTCTTGTTCTAGGTAAACCAATAATTGGGTCTATTCCGTGGATTGGGAATGGAGAAAATACATCTTTAACTCTAATTCCGGCATCACGTAATTTTTTGCATCCTTCCAAAAGATGAACTTCATCATCGTAAATACCGTGTATAACTTGTTTTGTTGCCATGTTCTGGTAAATTATTTTTTAGTGTGAATGACTATCGTGTGAATGTGACTCTGCTAATTTTTTTTGCGCTTGACCCGAAGATTTTAATATTGTTTTTAACTCTGCCTGAGCAATTACTGGGAATGTTCTAGCGTATAACAAGAAGAATGTAAAGAACATACCTATTGTTCCAACAAAAATACCGATATCAACAAATGTTGGATGATACATATTCCAAGTGCCAGGAACAAATGTTCTACATAAAGTTGGAACGATAATTACAAAACGTTCGAACCACATACCAATGTTTACCACAATTGAAAGTATAAAAGTGAACGCTAAATTGGTTCTTAATTTTTTAAACCAGAATAATTGTGGTGAAATTACGTTACAGGTCATCATTGCTGCATAAGCCCACCAGTATGGTCCTGTTGCACGATTTAAGAAGGCGTATTGCTCAAACTCAACACCAGAATACCAAGCAACAAATAATTCCGTTAAGTAAGCCACACCAACTATTGAACCCGTAACAATAATAACTATGTTCATGTATTCAATATGTTTAATGGTTAAGTAAGCTTCTAAACTATATACTTTTCTAACGATTAACATTAATGTTAATACCATTGCAAAACCAGAGAAAACCGCACCAGATACGAAATAAGGTGGGAAAATTGTTGTGTGCCAACCTGGAACAACTGATGTAGCAAAGTCGAAAGATACGATTGAGTGAACCGAGAATACTAGTGGAGTTGATAATCCAGCTAATACTAATGATACTTCTTCAAAACGGCTCCAGTGACGAGCACCACCGCCCCAACCAAAACTTAATAAAGCATATGCTTTTTTGCTTAACGGCTTAATAGCACGATCACGTACCATTGCAAAATCAGGAATTAAACCAATGTACCAGAAAACACAAGATACAGTGAAATAAGTAGTTACAGCGAAAACGTCCCACAATAATGGAGAATTAAAATTTGGCCATAAAGAACCAAATTGATTCGGTAAAGGGAACAACATGTAATCTAACCAAGGACGACCTGTATGTAACAATACGAAAATAGCTGCACACATTACGGCAAAAATTGTCATCGCCTCAGCAGAACGGTTAATTGCCATACGCCATTTTTGACGGAATAAAAGAAGTACTGCCGAGATGAGCGTACCGGCGTGACCAATACCTACCCACCATACGAAGTTGGTGATATCCCAAGCCCAACCAATTGTTTTGTTCAGACCCCA
>CAZTCG010000179.1:0-4729 GCA_964612005.1 uncultured Flavobacteriaceae bacterium
AATGAACAATTAATCATTTCGGATAAAAACAAATGTGATTTTACAAGGAGTTATAAACGCAAAATAAAAGTATACGTTACCTCGCCTCAATTATTAAATATACATCATGATGGTGCCGGTGATGTATTTATGGATACTACTTTTGAATGCGATACTTTAAGATATTATCTTTCTAATTCGGGTAATTTATATTTAAATATGAATGCAAATACAGTTTTTGGAGCTATGCATGGGTTAGGCGATGTATTTATTAAAGGACAGGTAAATTCTAATTACATTTACGCCAGTGGTCAGGGATTTTTTGATGCACATGAAACGTATTCAAATGAAATGATTTTAACTTTAAATACATCAGGTAAAATGGAAGTGAATGTGCTTAACTTTTTAAAAGTAGATATGTTAGCTACGTCAATCGGAAACGTTTATTATAAAGGTAATCCATCACAAATTATAACAAATTTAAAGGGAAAAGGAAAGTTAATAAAGCAATAAATTTTGATAAAGGATAGATATGAATCATCATCAAAATCTCTTGATAATGGATCATGTTTTAAAAATTATTGTAATTTTCTTTTTTTAATTTAGTTAAATGAAAAAATATTATCCTTTATTTATTTTATTCATTCTACTTTCATTTTCTTTTTGTACTCAAGAAAAAAAGGAAACGATAAAATTAAAAGAACCTGGTTCAGTTTCTGAATTAGGTGAATTACTTTTTTTTGATCCTATTTTATCTTCAGATTCTACAATTAGTTGCTCTTCTTGCCACAAGCCTCAGTTTGCATTTGCTGATAATGTGCCTTTTAGTTTTGGTGTAGATTCATTAAAAGGCAATAGGAATACACCAAGCGCTATGAACTTAGGCGAACGATTTTTCTTTTTTCACGACGGAAGAGCCGAAAGTTTGGAAGAGCAGGCAAAAGGCCCAATAGAAAATCCGGTTGAGATGAATTTGCCCTTATCGGTTGCAATTGAAAGATTAAAACGACATCAACAGTACAACGATTTTTTTATTAAATTATTTAAACGAAGAGCTACAAAAGAAGATTTGATGGTTGCTTTGGCTGAATATGAAAGAGGATTGGAAACTGCAGATACACCATTTGACGATTATATGTCAGGAATAGATACCTTTTCTTTTTCAGCTTCTGCAAAAAGAGGAAGATTAATTTTTAATCACAAGGCAAAATGTTTTGATTGTCATTTTGGCCCTGACTTTACTGCCGATCAATTTAGAAATATTGGGTTATTTAATGCGGAAAATTTAAACGATTCAGGTAGGTATTTAATTACAAAAAAAGCAGAGGATGTTGGTAAATTTAAAACACCTGGCCTTAGGAATATACTAGTTACAGCACCTTATATGCATAATGGTATGTTTAAAACTATAAGAGAGGTGATTGAATATTATAATAATCCGGATAAGTTCATCTCTAATTCGATAAACAGAGATACTTTGCTTTCAAAACCATTGAACTTGACTGAGTCAGAGAAAAAAGATCTTGAGAGTTTTTTAATTTCCCTAACTGACCGACGATTTGCCAATAAATAGGAAACAATTTGATTTAATTCAAATTTCAGTATTATCGTATATTTGCCCAAAATTTAACCTATGAAATTTCACAAAGAAGGCTATGCCTCGTTATTATTAGTTATACTTTTTGGTGCCATACTAATTTTTATAGCTCATTATTTTTTCCCCGACTACGCAATTGCAAAATGGTTTTCGTATTTAGTAAGTGGTTTTTTATTGATTACCATTCTTCAGTTTTTCAGAAATCCAACTCGTAAATTTACTGTAGGTGAAGATTTAATTATAGCACCTGCTGATGGTAAAGTTGTTGTTATTGAAGAGGTTGAAGAAAGTGAGTACTTTAAGGATAAAAGGTTATTGGTTTCTATTTTTATGTCACCTATTAATGTGCATATCAATAGGTATCCATTTTCTGGAATTGTAAAATACTTCACATATCATCCTGGTAAATTTTTAGCTGCATGGGAGCCAAAATCTAGTACAGAAAATGAACGAACAACTGTAGTTGTTGAACATAAAAATGGTCAGCAAGTATTATTTAGGCAAATAGCAGGAGCATTAGCGAGAAGGATAGTTTGGTATTGTAAAGAAGGTGATAATGCTCAGCAATGTGAGGAGTTTGGTTTCATCAAATTTGGTTCACGTGTTGATTTGTATTTTCCTGTAACTACTAAAATCAATGTTAAAATTGGTGATGTGGTAAAAGGATCACAGTCAGTTATTGCAAAATGGTAGATAGCTGCAAGTGGTGCGACAATAAAATGAGAGACAAAATAATAAAACAATATTTCGACGGACTAATAGCAGCGGTGTTAAACTATGCGTCATTGAATAAACTGTTTTTTATATTTTCTTTTATTCCGGTTTTAACAAATGCGCAAATTGCTTATGCAGGAATTAACTACCCTTATTATTTTGATATCGTACCCGACACTTTACTAAATTATCATTATGCGGGGCCTTCACATCTTGACGACGAAAGTTACTATATCGACATTAACAACGATTCTCAAAACGACCTGAGAATAAACGCAAGAGCAGTCTCATCTCCAGGGGGTGGTAACGGATATACGTCAGTTTTGTCACTCAATACAAAAACTTTTAAAAGATTTGGAAGATTTGACGCAACGGTAAACAAAAAAATTGCCCTTCCTCTTTTAACGGGAGATAGTATTAATAGTTTAAACTCTATTTGGGACTCTACAGCGCTTATGTTGACTTATGATAATGTAAGCATGAGTGTTTATACTGGTATTTCTGACTGGTACAGCACCAATGATTTGTTTATTGGAATTAAATACGAAGATAATATAGATACCTTGATTGGATGGATAAGAGTAAACTGCAAAAAAACAAGCCCAAACGTTGAATGTTTGGTAAAGGATTATTCATTCCTAAAAAACAGCACTGGCATTGGTATTAAGGAAATTTCAGAAATGAATATAAAAGTATTTCCTAACCCAGTTTCCACCTATTTAAATATTTCTAAAGATTTGGGGTTTGAAAATTCAGAAATAGAAGTGATTAATTATTTAGGTCAAACTGTTTTAAAAGCTCCTTTTCAAAAGCAATTTGATGTTTCTAAACTTGCTAATGGATGCTACTTCGCTAAAATTACAACATCAGCTAAAGAACCATTATTTACTAAATTCGTAAAGGAATAAAAAACGCTTCTCTTTCAGATGGACGATCTCTTTTCCTTGATCAGAACTTCCCTTGCCCACTAATATTTTTTCTACATTTTTTTGAACTTCAATCCGCTTAATATTTGTATTGATGTCAAAAAATAATGCAGGCAAGTAAACGAGACGCACCTGTGTGCCACCACCTTCACCTAACACAGGGCAGTGGCGACAACTTTTCCTTGGCGCCTTCACTGGCATCGCGCGGACAAATTGTCGGCTGAAGCCGGTCTTAAAATGCTAGCCTTAACGGGTTGAGATCAAAATTAAAACCATTATCTTTATTAAACAGTTCTGCAAGCGCCAAGTAAAAACTGCGCCAGCCCTGAAACCGACATTATTTGTTAGCTGGTAAATTTGAATTCACAAATGGTAAAATTCTTCGAGCTAATTTTGAAATTAACACACATACATTTGAATTCTTAGAAACAGATACTGTAAAAGTTTTTATAGAAGAAGAAAGAACTTGGTATTATATATTCGATGATAAACTAGAGGATATCATTGGACTTGATCTCAAAAATAACTTTACCTTTAAATGGATTCCTGATATACCTCTTGACTTTCATAAAAAAAGTCCCTACAGTTCATGTAGGGACTTAAAATGAGTAACTAAAAATATTTATTTCAAATAGCTCAAGATTTTCTCAACACTTGCTTTTGCATCACCATACAACATTTCTGAATTTGGTTTGTAAAACAACGGATTGTCCTCACCTGAATAACCAGCTGACATGGAACGTTTCATAATAATTACTTTTTCAGCTTTCCATGCTTCGATAACTGGCATACCATAAATAGAACTGTTTGGATCGTCCTGAGCACTTGGATTAACAACATCATTTGCACCAATTACCATTACAACATCGGTATCCGGCATATCATCGTTAATTTCATCCATTTCCAAAACAATATCGTAAGGAACGTTAGCTTCAGCTAACAATACATTCATGTGACCAGGTAAACGACCGGCAACAGGGTGAATGGCAAAACGCACATTTTTTCCTGTTTTACGTAAGGTTTGAACTAAATCATAAATTGGATATTGCGCTTTTGCTACAGCCATTCCGTAACCAGGAACAATAACTACAGATTTTGCTTCTTTCAATAATGCAGCAACTTCTTCGTGGTTTAATGAAGTAACCTCACCTTCAATTGCTTTTTTCTCTCCGCCTTTTGCAGCTCCACTTCCACTAGCAAAAATAACAGAGAAAAAGGAACGGTTCATGGCGTGACACATGTGCATAGATAAAATAGCACCTGAACTACCCACTAATGCACCAGTTACAATTAATAAGTCGTTTCCTAACATAAAACCAGCTGCTGATGCTGCCCACCCCGAATAAGAATTTAGCATAGAAACAACTACCGGCATATCACCACCACCAATTGCCATAACCAAAACAACTCCTATAAACGACGCAATTAAAGTCATGATTCCTAAAGGAAGCATTCCGCTTGTTCCTTCTGCCATGCAGAATAGAACTCCTAAAATGATACAAGCAATTAATAA